>CAYJHT010000204.1:0-4859 GCA_964369615.1 uncultured Desulfovibrionaceae bacterium | reverse complement strand
CCATAAGGTACGGGTCGACTAAGAAGGAGCACAAAATGAACCGCAGAAAATTCCTGACCATCTTAGGGAGTGCGGGTGTGGCCTCTGCCCTTGGCACGGCAAAAGTCGCAAACGCCGCCGGCACGGTGGACTACCCCTATTACGAAAACAGCTATGGCGTCCTCCACGACACCACTCGCTGCATCGGCTGCCGCCAATGTGAAGCAGCTTGCCAAAAAGTCAACGAACTGCCTATGCCAAAAAGATCGTTCGATGACCTCTCCGTTACACACGTCAAACGCCGTACCTCGGCCGCCGCGTGGACAGTCGTCAACCGCTACCAAGTAGAGGGACAAGACGTCTATCGCAAACTCCAATGCTTGCACTGCAACGACCCCGCATGCGCCTCCGCATGCTTTGCAAAATGCTTCACCAAGAATGAAGACGGCAGCGTAAGCTATAACGGCGACCAATGCGTCGGCTGCCGCTATTGCATGATTGCCTGCCCATTCTACGCCCCCGGATACCAATACGAAGAGGCATTTAACCCCTTGGTACTCAAGTGCACATTCTGTCGCCCACGTCTCCAAGAAGGCAAACTGCCCGGCTGCGTAGAAGGGTGCCCCATGGACGCATTGACATTCGGCAAACGCTCCACACTCCTGAAAATCGCACGCAACCGCATCGAAAAGGAACCCGATCGCTATGTCGACTACGTCTATGGCGAAACCGACGCTGGCGGCACCGCGTGGATGACACTCTCAGGCGTTGACCCCGAGCAACTTGGGCAAAACACCCATCTTGGCAACCGCCCCATAGGTGAACTCACCTCCGGAGCACTCGGCGCTGTGCCCATGATCATCGGCTTCTGGCCTGTCCTCTTTGCAGGTGCCTACGGCATCACAAAACTCAAAGAAGCCAAGCAAAAAGCAGAACTGAAAAAAATGCAGGAAGACACCTTCAACAGCAACCAAGAACACATAGACGCCGCCCTTGCAAAGCTTGAAGCAGAACAAGGCACAGAAATAGCCGAAAAGGTCAAAAAAGCTCTTGAAGACACAAAAGCTCATGGATGCTGCGGCGGACAGTGCGCCTGCGCAGGCATAGAAGCACAGCCCAAAAAACATACCGGTTGCGCCTGTAGCACCACCATCGAAGCACAACCAAAGAACAAAGGGGAGGGAGCATAACATGCATCACGAAATAACTATCCCCACCAAGGACAAAATGATGAACATGGGCGAATTTTCCTTACGTCGCCCGGGCAATCAACTGACCGCCGTTATCCTTATAGTGGGTCTCATTGTCACCATAATACGCTTCACACAAGGCATAGGCTCTGTCACAAACCTTGATGATAACTACCCTTGGGGCATCTGGATTGGCTTTGACCTTCTGTGCGGTGTCGCCCTCGCAGCCGGTGGCTACTTTACCACTGTCGCCTGCTATATTATGGGCTTAAAGCATCTGCACTCCGCCGTCCGACCTGCCATTACAACGGCATTTCTCGGCTACTCCTTCGTCGTTGTGGCGCTGCTCTACGACCTTGGTCACCCACTACGTCTGCCTTACATGTTCTTCTTTCCCGGCACCACGTCCGTACTCTTCGAAGTGGGCCTGTGCGTTGCCACCTATGTCACCGTCCTTATGATTGAGTTCTCCGTGGCTCCCATGGAATGGCTCTCACATAAGTTCCCTTGGATTCTCAAATGGCGCAAACTTGTTATCCGCGCCACCATCATACTCACCATCTTCGGTGTGTGCCTCTCCACATTGCACCAGTCTTCCTTGGCAGCCCTCTTCCTTATCGCGCCAAGCAAGATGCATCCTCTGTGGTACTCCCCCTTCATGCCCATGTTCTTCTTTGTCTCCTCCATGGTGGCCGGCGCTTCCATGGTTATCTTTGAAGGGATGCTGGCGCACAAGGGCGTCCACCACTACATGGACGAAGTACACTTGCGCGAATCACGCGAAGTCACACTCGGCTTTGCACGCGCAGCCTCCCTCATCCTCTTTGGCTACTTCATACTGAAAGTCATTGACATGTTTGTACAAAACAACTTCCAATACATCTTCACAGGCTTTGGCTTCTGGTGGTTAGTGGAAATGTTCGGTTTTGTACTCTTGCCCGCACTGCTCTACGCAAAAGGTTCTCGTGAAGGCAATGTGCGCCTATGCCAAATCGCTTCCGCCAATGCCGTCCTCGGCATCGTCGTAAACCGCTTCAACGTAAGCCTCATCGCCTTTAACTATAACTTGCCGTCCTCGGAAAAGTATTTCCCACACATTGGCGAAATATTCATTTCCATCTTTGTGGTGACACTTATCGTGACAGCGTATCGCTTCATCGTCTACCACATGCCGGTACTGTACGAACACCCGAACTTCCGTGACGACCACTAGGAGGCAAACCATGGCTGCTGGAGAATTTTCTACTTTTTATCAGTACTTCCTCACAACAAAGACATGGGCATACGGCTTGATGTTTGTCACACTGCCCGCCTTTGTACTCTATTGGAACTTCATACTCTTCCCCTGCAAAAAGGATGAGTGTGACAAGGACAGTCATTAATTCATTTGAAAGCCATGTGGGGGGAAACTTTTTTTCCCAAAAAAAGTTTCCCCCCACAAGCCTTTCAGAAAAAACAAACTAAAAAATTTATTCAGCGTTCACAGCCTATGCCTTCAATACAAGCAAAGGCGTCGTGGGCGTGAATAGACTCAAGACTTTGTACCTCCACTCGATACCATGCCACAAGGGGATGCTGTGAAAGCTGAATTGCCACACCGCGCACGACATCTTCTACAAAGGCCGGATGCGCAAAAGCATATTCTGTGACATACTTTTCATCCTCACGCTTAAGAACGCTGTATACAGGCGAAGACCCTGCTTGTTCTGCCATATGCACTAAGTCCTCAATCCATAAAAAATTGCGCATACGCACAGCCATACGGACAAGAGTACGCTGGCTATGGGCGCCTTCATCACTAATGGCCTTAGAGCAGGGACATACTGTCATAACAGGCACTTCTACTTCAAGCATGAGTTCTGTTTTTTGTTCGTGCAATTCGGCTGTAAGTTTGCATGTATAGTTCACAAGACCTGATGCGTGAGATGAGGGCGCTTGTTTGCGAATAAAGTAAGGGAATTGAAACACAATATGGGCGCGTTGGGCTTCAAGGCGTGTTTTGATACTTTCCAAAAGCCTTTTGACAGACGCATAATCAAGCTCTTCATGCCAATTTTCAAGCGATTCCACAAAGCGGCTCATATGCGTCCCCTTAAAAGCGGAGGGCAAATCAACTCCCACGTCCACAGTCGCAACAGTATGCTGTTTACCCTTGGCTTTATCGCGCATAACGACGGGCAAGTGTAAATTCTTCACACCGACGCGATCGATGGGCAGGGGCACAAGGGCGGGTCTGTTTTGTACATCTTCCATTATACGACATCCTGACCTGTTGTAGTGAATGAAAAAGCGCCGTGCTTGACACCGCGAATAGAGATAAGTCTTTGGGCAAGGGTGCGTATTTTATCGCATTCCCCTTTGAGCACAAGGACTTCGAGGCAGTTGTCGTGGTCAAGATGGACGTGTAGAGTAGTGATGATGCAATCATGGTGGTCATGCTGAATATGCATCAATCTTTTGGCGATATCGCTTTTATGATGGTCGTACACAAGAGTGAGTGTACCTGCACCGTCTGTGTGGGCGCGTTCCCACGCGTCCTCCACGAGGGCTTTGCGCAAAAGGTCGCGTATAGCCTCAGAGCGATTCCCATAACTGCGACGAGCACAAAGTTCGTCAAAGGATGCTAAAAGCGTCGTATCTAAGGAGACGCCAAAGCGTGTAGTTCCACTCATATAAATATCCTCAGCGAGAAAGTTCCCATATATTGACTGTAACGGGGATAGTTTGTGCATATAAGGCTTCAATGGGCGTCTCAAAAACTGAGCGCCATTGCCAGCGTCGCGCATGTACTTCATGCTGAAAATGCTCAAAGACGGAGCGACAAGGTTCAGCAATCCACGCCTTGCCGTGCACATGCAGTGCATAATCAATGAAACGAAAAACGGGCTGTACGAATCGCTTCTCATACATAATATCACCGCCCCACAGTACATCGACACTGCCGCGCTTGACCGACGGCGCGCGCCAGTCCATGACTGTCCACAAAGGGGGGGGGACATCGACAATGTCAAAGAGGCCTTTTTCGGCATTGACGCGCATATTTTTTTGCGCAAATTGCACAGCGTCTTCTTCATAATCCATAGCAAGCACATGCGCTTTGCACATATGCCCCACAAGAGCCGTCAAACCCAGACCGCAGCCTAGGTCAAGACATGTTTTATGCGCCACCTGTTCTTTTTGGCTATAAATCCAGCGGGAAAGAGCGATGCTTGAAGGCCAGAGCTCTGTCCAATACGGCAGACGTTCGTCCTCATCAAAAGCATCTGCAGCAAGCTGTATATTCCCACTTGCAAGAGCGCGCTTTCGTTTATCATGGCGGGCGCACATGTCTTCCACCATATTGTCCCACAATGCTTCTAAATTCGCTGCGCGATGCAGAGTAAAAACTTTATCATAAATAGGCACCTCAAGCACAGAGGCGTGGGCAGAAGAGGGGTGGTGGGAAGACATTCGTGATATACTCATAAATTTTGTGGAAGTTTGACGGTGACATAAAAACGGGCATAGTGCATGGGCTCCTATACCCTGTCACGAGTCGGAGTGCAAGCAACATATGAAGTGTTCATAAAATACCACGTCATTCCGATTTGTTTTTTTGAAAGGGCTTTGGGGAAAACTTTTTTTATTTTTTAAAGTTTTTTTCTTGGGGGAAAACTTTTTTTAGGAAAAAAAAGTTTCACCCTGAAGGGC
>CAYJHT010000203.1:0-4871 GCA_964369615.1 uncultured Desulfovibrionaceae bacterium | reverse complement strand
ACGGGGTCGAACTGGCGCAGAAATATTTGCGGAACTTCGACACGCACTTGCAACACAGTACCGCCTTTCCGTAATGTATATTGCCTCCACACGGCTTTTGCATAAAAAACGCCCATAATGCTTGATATGTTCTTGATTGTCGCCCTTTCTCCATGTAGGCTTGCACACACAATAAGGGGGAACGCACATGGCTTTTAACGAAGACACACGGGTTAAAATACCCTGCATCTTGCACCTTGTGCGTTGGGGCTATTCCTATCTTTCGCTCAAGAACGCTGTATGGGATGAAAAAACGAATATTTTTGAAGATATTTTCCGTGCGTCCATGAAGCGCGTCAACCCTTCGCTTTCTGATGCCGAAATACAAAACCTGCTTGTTGAAACAAAGCTGACACTGGAAAACGAAGACCTCGGCGCGGCCTTTTATGAAAAACTCATCGCCACATCCGGCGCACGTCTCCTTGATTTCACAGATTTTTCCAACAATACCTTCCATGTGGTTACGGAGCTTTCCTATATAAATGACGACGAGGAATTTCGACCCGACATCACCGTGCTCGTCAATGGCCTGCCCTTGGCATTTATCGAAGTGAAAAAACCGCATAACCGCGAAGGCATTTTGGCAGAACGCGAGCGCATTATCCGCCGCTGTGCAAATCCGCGTTTCCGCCGCTTTATCAATCTGACGCAGCTTATGATATTTTCCAATAACATGGAATATGACAGCGCGGAAAGTGCGTCACGACATCCTGTTGCGGGCGCTTTTTATGCCACCATGTCCTATGGTGCACCTGTTTTTAACTATTTCAGAGAAGAAGACACAGCTCTCCTCACAAGTCCACCCCTCCTCCCGCCATGCGACGCCATAGAAAACACTATCTTGCAAGACACCAACCACGTCCCCATCAAGTACAGTCCCGAATTTATACAAAATAAGCATCCCGAAAGCCCCACGCATCGTCTCTGCACATCACTCTTAAGCCAAGAGCGCTTGGCCTTTCTGCTGAGATACGCCATAGCCTATGTCAAAAGTAGCGACGGCGCCGCCAAGCATATCATGCGGTATCCGCAGATTTTCGCCACAAAGGCCATTGAACGCGCCCTTGATGCAGGAACGCGCAAAGGGATTATATGGCACACGCAAGGCAGCGGCAAAACAGCGTTGGCATATTATAACACGCGATTCTTGCGCGATTATTTTCAACAACGCGGCATCGTCCCCAAGTTTTACTTTGTCGTTGACCGCCTTGATTTGCTCACACAGGCGCAACAGGAATTTTTAAGCCGCGGCCTCGTGGTGCATACGGTGGACTCACGCGAGGCCTTTGCAAAGGATATTAAATCCCCCAAGGCTGTTCACTCCGATTCCGGCAAGGCAGAAATCACCGTCGTCAATATCCAAAAGTTTCAGGATGACGCCCATGTGGTGCGCGTGGAAGATTACAATACCAGCATCCAACGCATTTATTTTTTAGATGAAGTCCACCGCAGCTATAATCCCAAAGGCTCCTTTTTAGCGAATTTGACCCAATCCGACGTCAATGCCATTAAAATCGGCCTCACAGGAACGCCGCTGCTAGGGGATGAAACGTCCTCTCGCCATATTTTCGGAGACTATATCCATAAGTATTATTACAACGCCTCCATTGCGGACGGCTACACCCTGCGCCTCATCCGCGAAGACATCGCCAGCAACTATAAAATCGTCATGCAAAAGGCCATGCAAGAACTGGAAGTGCGCCAAGGAACTCTTGATAAGAAAGTAATCTATTCGCACAAAAACTTTGTTTCGCCCATGCTGGACTATGTGCTTGATGATTTTAGCAAAAGCCGCATAGCCCATAATGACAACAACATCGGTGCCATGGTCATTTGCGACTCCGCCGAGCAAGCGCGTATGTTTTATGAAGTGTTTCAAGCATATAAAGCCGACAACATCGACAGAACCGACACAGCCATTCAAAGCGCCGCCCTCATCTTGCATGACGTGGGCACGAAGGAAGACCGCCGCGCATGGGTAGACGCTTTTAAGGACGGACACATTGACATGCTCATCGTGTTCAATATGCTTTTGACAGGTTTTGACGCGCCGCGCTTGAAAAAGCTCTACCTTGGGCGCGTCATCAAAAAGCACAATCTTTTGCAATGCCTCACGCGGGTGAACCGCCCCCACGGCAATTTCCGCTATGGTTATATTGTGGACTTTGCCGACATCCGCAAGGAATTTGACGCCACCAATGAGGCCTATTTCAAAGAATTACAAGACGAGCTTGGCGACGAGATGGAAAGCTATTCAAAGCTTTTTAAATCGCAAGAAGAAATTATCCAAGAAATCAACGAAATAAAGGACGCTCTCTTTCATTTTGATATTGAAAATGCGGAGAACTTCTCACAGCAAATAAGCCTCATTCAAGACCCAGAGCAAGTGCGCACGCTGAAAAAAGTCCTCGCCAACGCACGCGACCTTTACAACTGCCTCCGCACACAGGGTGCAGTGGCATTTTTACAAGATATGGACTTTCACAAGCTGAATATCCTCTACAGAGAGGTCAGCAACCACCTCGACATGCTCAATTTAAAGGCGCGTTTAGAGTCCGCCGACCACACAGAAAACTTGCTCAACCTTGCCTTGGAAGATGTCATCTTTACCTTTAGCAAAATCGGCGAGGAAGAGCTTATTCTTGCCGACAAGCTCAAGGATATCTTGCGCCGCACCCGTGAGGCCTTCGCCCGGCACTTTGACCAGCAAGACCCGCACTTCATCACCCTGCGCGAAGAACTCGAACGCCTTTTCAAAAAGAAAAAGCTCAGTGAAGTGGAGCAAGAAGCCATGACGGTAAACATCGACGCCCTCACACAAATCTTTGAACGCATTAACGAATTATTCAGAAAAGATGTGCTCCTCAATGGAAAATACGACGGTGACGCGAAGTTTACACGCATACATAAAAGGCTTATGGAAAGCGAAGACTTTATCGCTTCTGACCGCACTGTGTACGATGCTCTCATGGCCATTAAAACAGCCGCCGACAGTTCAGTGTTGCAAAGTATGCAACTGCTGAATAATGAACAGTATTTTTCCAAGACGATGCAGCCCGTGGTCATAAAAGCTTTGCGCGACGCACTACAAGACCATACGTTACTCACGGCGCACAGCGTGCAACACGTCAACCGTCTTGTGGTGCGGGAGTATATGGGTGAGTATACAGGAAACTGAGACTTTAACGCATCGACACGAGGAGAAGACCGTGGTCGTACAGGATTTTAAGAGAGAAACCCATGAACTCATCGACAGCCTCAAAGCCGTGTGCGCTACTTACGGCCTCGGCAATGATGGCAATGAGTTTAAGATTATCACACAAGTGTTTCTGTATAAATTCCTCAACGACAAGCTGGCCTTTGAGGTCAAACGCTTACGCCCGGAACTTGCTCAAGCAGCACATTGGGAAGAAGCCCTTGCCGCCCTGCCCACCGATGAGCGTGATTTCTTGTATATGGAAATAGGCGCAGATACGGCGCGGCTTAACCCTGAGCACTTCATTTCGTCTCTTTTTGACAAGCAAAATGCGGAAAACTTCGCACAGCTCTTTGACGACACCCTGCGCCAAATAGCCGTCTTGAATAATGATATCTTTGCCGTAAAAACCGACGGCGGTGCCAAAATCACCCTTTTTGATAAACTCAGCGAATATATAGAAGACCCTTCCAAGCGCGACGCCTTTTGCCGCGCTCTCATCAATAAGCTTGTGGCATTCAGCTTTGAGCGCATTTTTGATAAGGGCTATGACTTTTACGCCACCATTTTTGAATATCTCATCAAAGATTATAACAAGGACAGCGGCGGCAAGTATGCAGAATATTACACGCCCCACGCCGTGGCAAAAATCATGGCGGCAATCCTCGTGCCTGCGGCGCAGAGGGGAAGCGTGTGCAATGTGACGTGCTACGACCCGTCGGCAGGCTCCGGCACCCTGCTTATGAACCTTGCCCACGCCATAGGCGAACAGCGATGCTCTATTTACTCCCAAGATATTTCGCAAAAGTCATCAAGCCTCTTGCGCCTCAACTTGATTTTGAACAACCTTGTCCACTCCATTCCCCATATTATCCAAGGGGATACCCTCCTTGCGCCTTATCATAAGGACGGTGCAAAACTGCAAAGCTTTGACTACATTGTGAGTAATCCGCCCTTTAAGATGGACTTTAGCGACAGCCGAACGGAACTAGACGCCAAGGCGCACAAGGAACGTTTCTTTGCAGGTGTGCCCAAGGTGCCCGCCAAGGCAAAGGACAAGATGGCTATTTATCAGCTTTTCTTGCAACACATCATTTTTTCATTAAAGGACGGGGGCAAGGCCGCCGTTGTCGTGCCCACAGGCTTCATTACGGCGCAAAGCGGCATTGACAAGGCCATCCGCACCCACCTTGTGGACAAGAAAATGCTGGCAGGCGTCGTGTCCATGCCCAGCAATATTTTTGCCACCACGGGCACGAATGTTTCTATTCTGTTCATTGACGCCACCAACACAGAGGACGTCGTGCTCATCGACGCGGCGAACCTCGGCACGAAGGTGAAGGAGGGCAAGAACCAGAAGACCGTCCTTTCTGACGCAGAAGAACAGCGTATCATTGATGCTTTTAATGCCAAGGACGCCCAAGAAGATTTCTCCGTGGTGGTGAGTTATGCGGATATTGCCGCCAAGAATTACAGCCTCAGCGCCGGACAATATTTTGATGTGAAAATCGACTATGTGGACATCACGGCGGAGGAGTTCGCGGCGAAGATGCAGGGCTTTGAGGAGCGGCTGGGGACGCTTTTTGCGGAATCTGCACGGCTTGAGGGGGAGATTAAGAAGCAGATGCAGGGGGTG
>CAYJHT010000202.1:0-4878 GCA_964369615.1 uncultured Desulfovibrionaceae bacterium | reverse complement strand
CGGGGGGCGGGAAACTTTTTGGCGCTAGCAAAAGTTTCCCTCCCCCCGCAAAAAAAGAAAAAATTTTAATATATTTATATAAAATGCAGAGTTGAGGAGAACTTGTGACAACCGTCTATACAGTCAGCGCACTGACAACGCAGTTAAAACGCTCCCTTGAAGAACGCTATCCCTTCGTATGGGTGAAGGGTGAAGTGAGCAATGTGGCGCGTCCAAGTTCCGGACATGTGTACTTTACGCTGAAGGATAAAGACGCCCTCCTGCAATGTGTTTGGTTCAAAACATATCAGCAAAGTCATGATAAGTTTGATCCGCTGACAGGTGAAGTGTTTACAGATGGGCCTCGCCCGTCGCTTGCGCAAGTGCTGAATAATGGAATGCACATCATGTGCGCAGGGCATGTGACAGTCTATGCACAACGCGGCGTCTATCAACTCGTTGTAGCACTCGGACAAGAAGAAGGCAAGATGGGCGCGCTCCATGCAGCTTTCGAAGCGCTCAAAGCAAAACTTCATGCCGAAGGATACTTTGCTACAGAACGCAAAAGATCACTGCCACGATATCCCCGAAATGTTGCTGTACTCACAGCACCCACAGGCGCCGCCATACAAGACTTTGTACGCATTGCCATGTCACGCGGTATAGGAAGTATGATTCGTATTTATGCCGTGCCCGTACAAGGAGATGCTGCTGCGCCAGCTCTTGTAAAAGCCATGAAAACAGCGGCAATATGGGCGGATGTTATTGTACTCATTCGCGGCGGCGGCTCGCTGGAAGATTTATGGGCCTTTAACGAAGAAATCGTAGCACACGCCGTTTTTACGTCTTCCGTGCCCGTACTTGCTGGCATTGGGCACGAAGTCGATGTGTGCATGACAGACATGACAGCGGATGTGCGCGCAGCAACACCAACACATGCCGCACATATCTTGTGGCCTGAAAGAGAAGAACTCATGCAATGGGTGGATGGCCTTGAAATGACCCTTGATGCCGCTATGGAGCATCGTATTCAATATCATCATGACGCGCTTAGCATGCACGAAAAAGCGCTGCATTGGCTCTCGCCCGTGCGCCTCTGGCAAAGGCATTGCGACACACTCACACAGTACATAAGTCGTCTTACCATGTGCGGACAGCATATAGGCAACAGAGCGCAAACGCAGTTGACAGGACTTGAAAATGCTTTGCACACTTTGGCGCACACGCACCTTGAACGACATGTGGCGCAACTTGCGCAGTGTGAATATGGCTTGTCAGAAAACACACGGCGGCGTGTTGAAAGCTTACAACACCGCCTTGAGCATACGATTGTCCGCCTTGACGCGTGTGATCCTTTAGCACCACTGCAACGCGGTTACGCTCTCGTACAAACAGCAGAGGGACATGTCGTCTCCTCAGTGGAAAGGCTGTCAAAAGGACAAAGTCTGCACCTGTCCTTGGCAGACGGTGTGGCGCTGGCAGATGTGCAGAGTATAGAAAAAAAAGCCCAATCATAAATGGAGAATGGCATCATGAAAGGGAAAGCAAAAACATTTGAAGCGCGTATGCAGCGTTTGCAAGAAATTGTCACCGCTCTTGAAAAAGGGGATATTTCCTTGGAGGAAAGCGTCTTGCTTTATAAGGAAGGGAAACAACTTTCAACGCAATGTCGCGGACAATTGGAAAAAGCTCGCCATGAAATCACCGTTTGCGCAGACGAAAAAGAAACAGCCTTCATACAGGTGAAGACACAACATACGGACGATACTTCCGAGGGAGCGTCATTTTGATGGAAAAAACGCACTTTGACCCCAGCGCCATGAAGGCGCGCCTGAAAAGTGAAGGCGCCAGTGTGGAAAACTTTTTATCCACATGCCTTGCAAATCCGCACACACATGCCACACTGCCGCCCTCCTTACGCGCCGCTATGGAATACAGCCTGCTTGCAGGAGGTAAACGCTTGCGCCCCGTCCTTTGCCTGACCACAGCAAAAATGTGCGGCCTCACAGCCGATGCTGTCATGCCCTTTGCCGCTGCCATTGAAATGATACATACCTATTCCCTTATTCATGACGACTTGCCAGCTATGGATGACGACGACTTACGCCGTGGCAAAGCCTCCTGTCATAAACAATTTGATGAAGCCACTGCGATTTTAGCAGGCGATGCCCTCTTGACAGACGCCTTTGCCTTTATGAGTATGACGCCACTGCCTTCTTCTGCGGTGCTTGCCGCAATGTCTGTACTTGCACGCGCTGCCGGCTCTGCCGGCATGGTGGGCGGACAAGTCCTTGATATGGCATTTACAGGGCGCGATACACATGAAAATCCGGTGACACTTCAAGAATTACGCCTTATGCACAGCCTTAAAACCGGAGCGCTTATTAAAGCGTCGTGCGTCTGCGGTGCGCTTTTGGCTGGCTCAGTGACTGTAGAGAGCGCAGACCTTGTACGTGCTTTGCAAGAATACGGCACAGCTCTAGGCATGGCCTTTCAAATTACTGATGATATTCTTGATGTTACCGCCGACAGCCAAACCCTTGGCAAACCGGTCGGCAGTGATGTACAGCTCGGTAAAACAACATATCCTTCCTTACTGGGGCTTGAGCGTAGTCGTGAACTTGCAGAAGAACACATGCATGCCGCCCTCACAAGTCTTGATATGTTTGATGGGGAAGAGGCCGTCTTTTTACGTGAACTTGCTATGTACGTTGTACAACGCTCTTACTAATACTCTCTGGAAATATATATGCATGATGCTCCTAAAACGCTGCCTGAGACCCCGCCCATAAGTGTTCTCTCAAGCACAAGTCCTTCTGACACTGCGCCTATTGCAACTGACAGGCAATTATTGGACACGCTCACAAGTCCTCTTGATGTGCGAGGGCTTGATATGGCGCAACTTGAGCAACTTGCCCAAGAGGTGCGTCAGCGTATCATTGAAGTGGTCTCAAAAAATGGCGGTCACCTTGCGCCTTCTTTGGGTGTGGTAGAGTTAACCCTGGCGCTGCTACACTGTTTTGATGCAGAAAGAGATAAATTTGTTTGGGATGTTGGGCACCAAGCCTATGCATGGAAACTCCTAACAGGACGCGCACAACAATTTGCAACCTTGCGCAAACTCAATGGCATTTCAGGATTTCCCCGACCGTCAGAAAGTCCCTATGATCATTTTGGAGTAGGGCATTCATCCACGTCTATTTCAGCAGCTCTTGGCATGGCACTTGCGCGCGATCTTGCGCACAATGAAAACGCTGCCAATGAGCATGTCGTCGCAATCATCGGTGACGGTTCCATGACAGCTGGTCAGGCTCTTGAAGGTTTGAATCTCGCGGGACATATGGAAAAACGATGTATTGTGATTTTAAATGACAATGAAATGTCCATTTCCCCCAATGTGGGCGCTCTGTCACGTTTTTTGAGCCGCACCCTTTCAAGTCGTTGGGTGCGACAAACAAAGCGCGATGTACTGAAGCTTTTGCGCTCTATTCCGCGTGTGGGACCAGACCTTGCCACCTATGCCATGCGCGGTGAATGGAGTTTTAAATCATTTTTTACGCCGGGTATGCTCTTTGAAGCTTTTCGCTTTACCTATATCGGCCCTGTAGACGGGCACGACCTTGTGGCATTAAAAAAACATATCGAAAAGGCCGCGGCTGTAGAAGATGGCCCCGTTCTCCTGCATGTATTGACAACAAAGGGCAAGGGCTATGCACCTGCGGAACAAGACCCATGCCATTTTCACGGCGTAGGCGCCTTTGATCCGACACAAAAGCACATCACGATTGCAGAAAAAATCCCTGCCACTGAATCAGCACAAAAAGCTGCGCCAATCACATTTACAAATGCCTTTGCTTCATGCCTTATAGCTCTTGGTGAGCGAGATGATCGCATCGTGACCATCACTGCCGCCATGCCTGAAGGGACAGGCACGCACGCCTTTCAAGAACGCTTCCCCGAACGCTTTATGGATGTAGGGATTTGTGAACAGCACGCAGTCACCTTCGCTGCCGGCCTTGCCATGCAAGGTTTGCGTCCGGTGGTAGCAATTTATTCGACATTCTTGCAACGTGCCTATGACCAAGTCCTGCATGACGTCTGCCTCCAAAAAGCACCGGTGACATTTTGTATTGATAGGGCAGGACTTGTAGGTGAGGATGGCGCTACGCATCACGGCGTCTTTGATATTGCATACTTGCGCCATATTCCCCACATACGCATCTTAGCGCCACGCGACGAAGCTTTATTGTGTCATGCGCTCTTCACTGCAATCAATGGCAATGCTCCCACAGCCATTCGCTATCCGCGGGGCAAGGGGTTCGGGAGTAACTATGGTGTTGTTATGCCACAGCTTTCTGAAAAAAATACAGACTTACGCCTGCTTGAAGAAGGGCTAGGGGACATATTGCATGAGGGCACAGAACTCGTCATTATGGCCGCGGGATCGTGTGCGCATATGGCACTGTGCGCCGCAAAAAAATTGCACGATACACACAATGTGTCCGTCACTGTTTTTGACCCTATTTGGCTTAAACCCTTACCACAGGCACAAATTTTGGCCTTAATGCAAAAGCATACGAAACTTTTACTTGTAGAAGAAGGAACATTGGCAGGCGGTTTTTCCTCTTCAATACTTGAGTTATTAGCAGATAACAATGTCCTTGGGAACGTCGAAATCAAGCGTTTGGGCATCGCTGATGTCTTTATAGAGCACGGAACGCAGCGAGAATTGCGCAAGCTTGTTGGTTTGACAACAGAGAATATTGTGCAAGAGGCTCTAGGGGCTGTTTCTAAATAAAGATGTTTTTTTATTTTTTTAAGTTTTTTTCTTGGGGGGGGCCGTTTTTTATGGAAAAAACGCGGGCGCCCCCCACCCCCCCTCCCCAACAACAACGGGGT
>CAYJHT010000201.1:0-4883 GCA_964369615.1 uncultured Desulfovibrionaceae bacterium | reverse complement strand
TAAAAAAAGTTTTCCCCCAAGAAAAAAACTTAAAAAAATAAAAAAAGTTTTCCCCAAAAACCTTTCAAAAAAACAAAATGAGAGTGCCGTGTGCTTTGTTAGGATTAACACAGTTTTTTGCTTGACGTCTTTCACATTAAATCCAAATGACATGAGGAATTTGACATGAATTTGAAATTATTAGGAAAAATCCTTCTTTCCACAATTATTCCTGTGGTTCTTGGGATTGCTCTGCTCACAATTCTTGCTTCTACATTTGCCGCTAAAGGCACTTATGATGTGGCAGACGTGCAACTCCTTGAATTTGCAAAAAAACAGGCATCGGAAATTGATAACATTGTCACCAATGCCGCCTATCTCGGTCAGACAATCAGTAGTAATGCTGATGTTGAAGAAGTGGTGCGCTATGCAAATGAGGTAGGGGATGATAAGGAAAATTCACAGGAATTTAAGCGTTTTCAAAATTCCTCTAACGATATTCTGCAAAATATCGTAGAAAAGTACCCCAATATCGTCTCCGCACTCATCATCGCAAAAGACGGGCGCTCCATTGCCCATTCTGCCCCGTCGCGCATCGGTATGGATTTGTCAAATTATCAAAGCGTGAGATCTGCCATGAGTGGCACAAATACGATTGATACGCAAATGTCGAGACAAACAGGGCAAATGAGCATCATGGTCACCACGGGCATAACTGATGACAAAACTGACAGCGGCGTCGATGGCGTGCTCATGCTTATCCTCAATATGGAATCCTTGACGAAAAATACCATTCAAGATGTCAAGCTCATGCCCACATCAAACATATTCCTGCTGAATAATGAAGGCGTCATGCTCATGGAACGCGCCTTCCCCGAGCTTATCGGCAAGGATAACACCATGTATGAGTACGTCCGCACCGTCCTAGCAGAGCGTACCGGCATCACGCGTTACGATTGGGAAGGCATACCAAAGGTCACACACTTTGCCGAACTGCCCACAACAAAATGGGTCATCGGCATCGAAACAGACGAAAGTGACTTCTATATTACATCCAACGAAATCACCTTTATACTCATCGTCGCAGGCTTCTTTATTTTGCTCACGGTTGGCACCATAATCTTTATAGTGGTGAAAAAGCTTGTCCTTGTTGTTTCGCAAAGTGCGGATATTGCCACCTATGTGGCTGGCGGCAATCTCACGCTCACTTCCACCCAAGAACAGCATCTTTTAAACGCAGAAGCACGTAAGGACGAAATATCCACGCTCGCATACGCACTTCATACGATGATTCAAAACCTTGCAAAGATGGTCTTTGAATCCGAAGAAAAAACAAAAGAAGCCGAACGCGCTGCCGATAAGGCTGCCGTCGCCACAGAAAAAGCAGAGCAGTCCGCACAAGAAGCAGAAGAAAAACGTAAGAGTATTCTCCGTGCGGTAGAAAAGCTTGAAGGTATTGTCAATAATATCGCCTCAGCCGCCGCGCAGCTTTCCACACAAATCGAGTCCTCGACCATGGGCGCAGAAGAGCAATCCGCGCGTATGGCAGAAACAGCCGCCGCGATGGACGAAATGAATGGCACTGTCCTTGAAGTTGCGCGTAATTCCGGCGCCAGTGCGGAAATTGCCGACAACACAAAGAAGAAAGCTCTTGAAGGTGCTGATATTACCCAAAGATGTCAGACCTCTATGACGCACGTCAAGGACGAGTCGCTGAAATTGCGCGACAATATGAACGAATTGGCCACGCATGCGCAGTCCATCAATGCTGTTATGGGCGTCATTTCCGACATTGCAGACCAAACGAACTTGCTTGCACTTAATGCCGCTATTGAGGCAGCGCGTGCGGGCGAGGCCGGGCGCGGCTTTGCCGTCGTGGCAGACGAAGTGCGTAAGCTTGCAGAAAAAACCATATCGTCGACGACAGACGTTGCAAATGCGATTAACGCCATACAACAGAGCACTGAAAAGAATGTCCAGCAAGTTGACGCGGCCGTTGCACGCATTGAAGAGGCGACAGAGCTTGCCCTTGGCGGCGGTGTGGCACTTCAAGGCATCCTTGATATGGCAGAAGAAAGCGCAGACGGTATACGCGCCATTGCAACAGCCAGCGAAGAGCAGTCCGCAACGTCCGACGAAATTGCCCGTTCCATCGCAACTGTCTCCAATATCGCAAACGATACTGTCAACGCCATGAACGAGGCCTCAGGTGCTGTAGTCTCGCTGACAGATCAGTCACAGCAACTCGCCGTGCTTGTGGAGAATTTGCGGAATAGTTAGATATAAGTTTTTTTGATAGCTCTATTTATGGGGGGAAACTTTTTTGAGAAAAAGTTTCCCCCCATATGCTTTTTGGGAAAAGAACAAGCTTTTGGATAAAATAAGGCTCAAAGGCATTATCCAATCCCGGAAGCGTGTTATTTTTTGTCGGGCAGGAAAAAATATAATAGAAATGCCATGATTTTTTTTGGAAGAGTGCTTAAAACATACTTGTCACGCGCTTGTGATTTTGTTAGCATGCCGCCCATGTATAGATTATATCCTTTTAACATTCTCCACAACATGCATTAGCGCATAAGGAGTTTTTCATGGCAGTTCCTATTCTTATTAAGGAATCCCTTATTCCCGGCAAAACGAGTAAACTTGTTTTGCATGCGCCCCACATTGCCAAAAAGGCACAGCCGGGGCATTTTATTATGTTACGTGTTTGCGAAGATGGTGAACGTGTTCCGCTCACTATCGCAGATGCCGACGCTGAAGCCGGTACTATCACCATCGTGTATATCGTGCTTGGCAAAACCACCGCACTTATGGAGACCTTCAAGCAAGGTGACACCATTCTTGACGTGTGCGGCCCACTCGGCAAACCTACGCATATTGAGAAGCAGGGCACTGTTATCTGTGTCGGCGGTGGCACAGGCATTGCGGCTATGCACCACATAGCCAAGGGGCACCATCGTGCCGGCAACAAGGTTGTGGGCATTATTGGCGCACGCAACAAAGATCTTTTACTCTTTGAAAAGGAACTTTCCTCCTTTGTGGATGAGCTGCTCATCACCACAGATGATGGCAGTTATGGCACAAAGGGTCTTGTTACAAACCTTCTCCACGATCGTCTTGAAAGTGATAAGGATGTCAAAGAGGTTGTAGCGGTTGGCCCTGTGCCCATGATGGCAGCGGTTGCGTCTACGACAAAGCCCTTTGACATGCCAACGACCGTCAGCCTCAATTCCATCATGGTTGATGGCATTGGCATGTGCGGCGCGTGTCGTGTAACAGTGGGCGGAGAAACAAAGTTTGCCTGTGTAGATGGCCCTGAATTTGACGGTCATTTGGTGGATTTTGACGAAATGCGTCGTCGTCTTGCGGCCTTTGTGCAGCAAGAAAGAACCTCATTTGAACACTACAGGTGTAATTGCCATGGAAAATAACACACAAGAAAAAAAGCCTAAAGTGCCCAAAAAGCCCTTGGCTCCTCGTATAGACATGCCCTGTCAAGACCCAAAGGTGCGCAGTCGCAACTTTGACGAAGTCGCTCTTGGTTATACAAAAGAAATGGCGATGGAAGAGGCTGCACGCTGTTTACAGTGCAAAAAGCCCCGCTGTGTTCTTGGCTGTCCCGTAGAAGTGCCCATCAAAGATTTTATCGCTTCCGTGGCACGCGGTGATATGGATTCTGCCTATCGAATCATCAAGAGCACAAACAGCCTGCCCGCTGTGTGTGGGCGCGTCTGTCCGCAAGAAGTGCAATGTGAGGGCAAGTGTGTCCTTAATGCGAAGAAGCAGCCTGTGGCGATTGGTCGTCTTGAGCGTTTTGTTGCAGACAATTTCATAGCCACATCGCCTTGTGAGCAAGTCACGGGGACAAATTCCTGTGCTCTGCCGCACGGCAACTTGCGCGTGGCCTGTATCGGTGCAGGCCCTGCCTCGCTGACTGTGGCAGGCTACCTTTCCTCGCAAGGTATTAAGGTCGATGTCTACGAAGCTTTGCATGAGCCGGGCGGCGTGCTTATCTATGGCATTCCGTCCTTCCGTTTGCCGAAGGACGTTGTTGCCACAGAGCTGAATGGTTTGCGCCTTAACGGTGTTGATTTCAAGCTTAATTGGGTCGGCGGGCGCACTGTTACCATCCAAGACCTCTTTGATGATGGTTACAATGCTGTCTTTATTGGTGTCGGCGCAGGTCTTCCCATATTCTTAAATATTGCGGGCGAAAACCTTGTCGGCGTTTTCTCAGCGAATGAATATTTGACACGCGCAAACCTTGGACGCGCGCACAAATTCCCCGAAACCGATACGCCTATTTATCCCGGCAAGAATGTCACCGTCTTCGGTGCTGGGAACGTGGCTATGGACGCTGCGCGTACAGCCATGCGTCTTGGTGCTGAAAGCGTCCACATAGTGTATCGTCGTACTCGTGCAGAAATGCCCGCACGCCACGAAGAAATCGAGCACGCTGAGGAGGAGGGCATCCAACTTGAGCTTCTTGCCGCGCCTCTTCACTTCAACGGCGACGAAAAATTGACACTCAAGTCTGTCACGCTCCAGCGCATGAAGCTTGGCGAGCCTGACAGTTCCGGTCGTTGCCGTCCTGAGCCTATCGAAGGCGATATCTATGAATTGCCTACAGATTTGGCTATTGTGGCGCTTGGCACTCGTGCCAACCCCATCCTCCTTGAAGCGACACCAGAGCTTGAGTTGAACAAATGGGGTCACATTGTCGTCAATGAAGAGACGGGCGAGACGTCTATCCCGAATGTCTTTGCAGGCGGTGATATTGTCACAGGCGCTGCCACAGTTATTCTTGCCATGGGTGCGGGTCGCCGCGCTGCGCAGGAAATTTGTAAGCGTATCTTGCCTGAATAGGATTTGTTTTGAAAAGCACTTGGGGGGAAACTTTTTTT
>CAYJHT010000200.1:0-4897 GCA_964369615.1 uncultured Desulfovibrionaceae bacterium | reverse complement strand
GTTTAGCGGATGTCAAGGCCATGGAAGACTCCGGGGCAAATTAGAATGACGTGGCCCCGTAATGAATATGCCTATTTTTTATATTGACACCTAGGCATTGCGCGACTATCATCCCTTCGTTCATTTTATCACAATCCGCGGGAGCGCCTTGTGCAACACTCCATCAAACAAGGTTGGTCATCATGAATAATTTAAAAAGTACACACATACCACGCGCAACCATCCAGCGCCTCGCTGTATACATACAAGAACTAGAACTGCTCGCACAAGATGGCGTTGATGTCATCTCATCAGATCCCCTCGCCAAGGTCTGCGATGTTAATGCCTCACAAGTACGCAAAGACCTTGCCTATTTTGGCGAATTTGGCGTGCGTGGGGTCGGGTATCACGTCAAATCCCTCATATCGTCCATCTCAGAAGCGCTGAGCATCGACAGAGAATGGCGCACAGCACTCGTAGGCGTCGGAAATATGGGACGAGCAATCCTCAATCATGCAGAATTTCGAGCAAAAGGCTTCACCATCGTCGGCGCATTCGATTGCGACCCCTTCAAAATTGGTGAACGTGCATACTCTCTTGAAGTCATGTGCACAAAAAGGCTCAAAGAAAAAGTAGATGAACTCGGTATCGAAATGGGCATTATTACCACACCACCAGAGCGTGCGCAAAGAGCTGCAAACCAACTTATCGAAGCGGGTATTCACGGCATACTCAACTTCTCACCCGCACGAATACGTGTACCAGAATTTGTCCATGTAGAATACGTCGATTTTCTTCACCACCTCTACACTCTTGCCTTTAAACTCAGCAGAAACACCGCAGTCTAAATACTATACCAAATATTCTTTCACAAAAATTTATGGGGGAAAACTTTTCTAAAAAAAGTTTCCCCCCAAGCAAAAAAGTTTTCCCCAAACCCCTTTCAAAAAAACAAAATTAAAATGCCGTGGCTGCCTTATTCCTTCATTGTCTTTGTCAATTCTGTTAATTCGACAGCTTGCGAGGCAAGAGCGCGAACAGATTGGGTAGCGGTATTCATGCTTTGCGCTGTTACGAGTGCTATTTCATTGACATGTGTCATAGAAGTACTGATATTCTTTGTTGTGCTGAGCTGTTCTGCAGCGGCGCGTGCAATGGCCTGCACTTGCTCTGCGGAATTTTCGGTCATAGAACTGATTTCAGCCAGTGCCTCACCAGATGTACGTACAAGACCAGTCGCTTTTTCGATTGCCTCGTAGGAAGCACGGGTTTGCGTGAGACTTTGACTTGTATTATGTTGAATTTCCGAAATAATCGTGCCCACTTCACTCGTAGATGACATAGTTTTTTCTGCGAGTTTGCGTACTTCGTCTGCAACGACGGCAAAGCCACGACCAGCCTCTCCGGCGCGGGCAGCTTCAATGGCGGCATTGAGGGCGAGCAAATTCGTTTGATCAGCAATTTCTGAAATGACTCCCATAACTTGGTCGATGGACTTGGCGCTGGCATCAAGTTTTTGCATATCTTCCATGAGTCGTGTTGTGAGTCCTTGCACATCTTGCATGCTGCGCACAGCTTCACGGGCGACGCTTTGACCGTCAAAAGCTTTTTTGCCGGCTGCAGCAGTAGCATTTGTGGCATTGCTGGCATTTTCTGCCACATTCACAACTGTTGCGTCCATACTTTCAAGGGCACCGACTGTATCTGTAATTTGTCTGGCTTGTGTTGAGGCGCCTTGTTCGCATTCTGCGATGGTATTGGCAAGATCTTGGGTGGTTCCGGAGAGTTTTTCCGCGACAACTTCAAGATGTGTTGCAACTTCTACAAGATGCTCTGTCTTTGCGTGTGCGTTGCGTTCTGCTTGTGCGGCAGCGTCGAGGGCGTTTTGAATCTGAGCAGCATTTCTTTCGCTTTCTTGCATGGATTCCTGCGCCTCGGCGATTTTCTCCTTTAATGATGTGACCATGCGGCTTAAGGCGTTGCCCATAATGCTTATTTCGTTCTTGGTTGCGCCTTCTACTGTGTCGATGCGCACGTTAAGATCGCCCTCAGCCACTTGCGTTGAGATGCGCGTTAAGTTCCCTACTGGACCAGTAATTGAGCGGATGATAGAAATGGCAATGGGCAAGATAATCAGCACCGCTACCATAACCCCAATAATGATATACAATAAAATACTGGTGGATTGCTCCTCCATACTGGTGGTCAGATCTGCCACAAGAGTGTCCACAAGATCAACATAGACGCCTGTACCAATCCAGAAGGGTGTCCCCTTCAAATTAATGGCGTAGGCGAGCTTTGGTGCTATTTGTCCATTAGGCTTTGGATAAACAAAGCTCACAAATTCGCGCCCTGAGGCGGCAGTACGTGACAATTCACGTACAAAATAGACACCATTTGAATCCTTTGCGTCTCGTAAATCTTTGTCGAGCAGGCTTTGGTTGGCCGGGTGCGCAATAACGGTCGTGCCCTCATATACAAAAAAGTAGCCTGTATCCTCAAGGTCAAAGCGTGATTTTGATGTGAAATCACGAACAATTTTTATTTGTTCCTCGCGTGATTTTCCGGCTACCAGCGTCTCAAGCCCTTGTGCAGTTGCAAGGGTCAAGTCCTTTATACGATTTTCTTGCAGGGCGAACATTTGTTCACGCGACAATGTAGCACTGTCCTTTGTTAAAAGCCCCGAGGCGATATAAAACACGCCGATAAAGCCCATAATCATTGACAACAACATGCACAGGATAAGGTAAATGCGCGTTCCAATAGACGTATTTTTTAACATATACAACACCTTTTATATAAGACTGTTTTCTTTCCTTCAATAAATATCGACATTTCCTGTGCCTTCTTTAGGCGTTCTCTAATCATTATGCAAGAAAATCTGAGAAAAAAAATTTCTACAAAAATGTATTTTTTAAATAACAGTCCTACATCATAACACTATTTTGTGAATGCTTGTAAAAAGACATTGAGTGTGCATCCAATCAATCTCCAGACAATCTACAAAAACGTTAAAAATGCAGAACGCTGATCGCATGGGGGAGTTCTTAAAGAATTTTTTTATTTGCTATTACAGCACTTTAAAAGTCCAGAACTCTTTTGGCACACTCTATGCCTTAAGAGACGCATGCTGTATTTTCACAGGCGCCCGCAGCGCATAACATGCGCACAGCGCCCTTGCTAACTTGAACGCAAAAGGAAAGGAAATGACAATGAATGCAAGTGACACAGGCTTTATTATTATTTGTACCACCATGGTAATGCTTATGACACCGGCACTAGCCTTATTTTATGGTGGGCTTGTGCGCTCCAAAAATGTGCTCTCAACCCATATGCACAGCTACGCTGCACTTGGTCTCATTACGGTTTTATGGGCTTTGCTAGGCTACTCTCTCGCCTTTGGCCCCGACCAACACGGACTTATAGGAGATTTTTCTTATATATTCCTTAAGGGTGTCAATAGTGAGGCTGCCCCCTTAGCGCCGCAGCTGCCCCATACTGTCTTCATGGCCTTTCAGTGCATGTTCGCCGTGCTTACAGTGGCTCTTGTTTCTGGTGCTTATGCAGAACGCATTCGTTTCTCAGCCTATTTACTCTTTTCAAGCCTTTGGTTCTTTGTAGCCTATGTACCGATGGCGCATTGGGTTTGGGGCGGCGGATGGATGGCACAAATAGGCGCTATTGACTTTGCCGGCGGCGCTGTAGTGCATATGGCTTCAGCGGCAGGCGCTCTTGCCTGCGCACATGCCCTTGGCGCACGCAAGGGTTTAGGTTCTGTTCCTATGCGTCCCCATAACTTGACTCTTACTCTTCTTGGCGGCGGCTTGTTGTGGTTTGGTTGGTTTGGTTTCAATGCAGGCAGTGCTCTATCTGCTGGTCCATTGGCAGGGCATGCACTTTTGAGCACGCATCTTGCAACGGCTGCTGGCGTCCTTGGCTGGCTTGTTATAGAATGGAAGCGCACAGGCAAGCCCACTACTCTTGGCGCGGTCTCTGGTGCTATTGCTGGTCTTGTGGCAATCACGCCGGGCGCAGGCTTCATCCCTTTGACAGACGCGCTTATAGTTGGTTTTATTGGTGGTATGGTGTGTTATGGCGGCGTTTTGCTCAAGGAAAAGCTCAATTATGACGACGCTCTTGATGTCGTTGGTATCCACGGTCTTGGCGGTACATGGGGCGCATTTGCCACGGGTCTTTTCGCAAGTGCCTCTGTGAATGGCATTGACGGTCTTTTCTACGGCAACGTAGACCTGCTTATAGCGCAGCTCATTTCTATTGTTGGTACATGGGGCTTCGTTTACATTGTCAGCCGTATTATACTTGCAATAGTTAATAAGACTGTGGGCTTGCGTGTTACACCAGAAGCTGAGGTTACAGGTCTTGACCTTGCAGAACACAACGAACGTGGCTATTCCCTATAATTTGTTATACCAATAAAAAGCGAGAAATATATTATGAAAAAGGTTGAAATTATAATCCGCCCCCAAGTTCTCGACCTCGTTCGCGTCGCACTTGAAGAAGCCGGTGTCAAAGGCTTAAACTACAGTGAAGTCAAAGGTTACGGTCAACAAAAAGGGCATTGTGAAACCTATCGCGGTCAAACAATATTTGTGGAATACGTCCATAAGGTACGCCTCGAAGTCGTTGTCACCGACGCCATGCTCGAAAGTGTCGTAAGTGCAGTAGAAACAGTCGCACGCACCGGACACGTCGGCGACGGTAAAATCTTCATCACTGACATGCACGAGGTCATCCGCATACGGACGGGTGAACGCGGGGATATTGCGGTTTAGTATTATAATTGTAGAGTTGAGTTTTTTATGAAAAAGCTTGTGGGGGGAAAAATTTTTTTGGAAAAAAAGTTTTCCCCCACAGCTCTGCTCTCTGTATCCCTAAGGCTCGTTCCTCGCCTAAGGGC
>CAYJHT010000199.1:0-4919 GCA_964369615.1 uncultured Desulfovibrionaceae bacterium | reverse complement strand
GAGTATGACATAAGAAAGATATATGAGAAGATGGGGGTAATTGGACGCTTACATTGCTTGGCTACGATTTTTCATAATATTCTCCTGCTTGACTTGAGGATATTATAATAAAAATCAAATAATTACAAGCAAAAATATCCAATTAATTATGCAGAGGTCTTAAATTTAGTGTTTTACAAGAAAAGCAGCATTCTTGAAAAAGAGTGCTGCTTTTCTGTTTTTTCTGAAAGGCTTGTAGGGGATGATTTCAAAAAAAGTCCCCCCCCCAAGGCTTTCAGAAAACGCTTTATATTGTCACAAGCTTCGCGCTCCAGTGCAGAGCGTATGCAGCCTAAGCCTCACTATTCTTCTTCTCAAGAAGCCTCTTAAGGGCAAAGTTTTCCACTGTAAGCGTATTTTGTTTGTGTGATAGAGTTTCAAATGCTTGCATCAATGCATCAAGCTCTTTTTTCAAAAACTCAATGGTGCGCACGGGCTTAATGACAAGTTTGGCCTCTTCGCCTGTTTTGTGTTGCAGCGGGTCAGTGTTTGAATATATGTGTTTGAGAATATCTTCATCATTCACAAGATATAACACCCAAGCATATTGAATAAAATCTTCATAACGCATTTGCGCAATATGCTCTGCCGAGTTAAACACTTTTGTTCTCTTCGTGGGCTTTTCCGTGCGCCAAAGAACAGTTTGTGGATTGTCGTTATTTATCTGTGTGCAATAGGAAAAGTCTGGGTACATGTCGTGTATGGCGAAAATTGTCTTAAATACATCGCCCTGCCACGCAATGTCGGCAAACATATTTGCGTAGTCTTTGAATTGCTCCTGCGTGGTGATGCAAGGCATGGCTGCAAAGCAGTTACTAGGCACGGTGTCGTCGAAAATCCACACGGTTTTTTCATGGGCGTAGGCAAGGCTATTTTCAAAATCTCTGAGGGTTTGCTCAAAGGTATGGAGGCCGTCTAGGTAGATGATATCGAATTTGAAGTCCTCACTGTGATATTTTTCTTGAAGCCTTTGTGAACGTTCCGGAAAATGCTTAAAAAATTCGTCTGAGGTTTCAGGATAAAAATGTGTGTTGTCATTGGCATGGAGATGTGTGTTAAAGCGAAATGTGGGATCTACCGCAATCTTAAAGGGAACATCAATATGTAGAAAGGTGTCGCCCTCACACACACCCACTTCAAGGTAGCTTTGCGCATAGAAAATATCGATGAACGCTTGGATGCGTTTATAGGCTCCTTTGAGACGTCTGTCCTGTATGAAGCCAACTTGTTCCTCAGAGTATTTTTCACGCAGTCTTTGTACTCTATACGCCTCAAGCTCTTCTTTGCGTGCGGCAGAATATGGCTCTACTGCGACAGCCTTTCGTGCGCAGTCAATGGCACTATTAAGGTCGCCCTTGGCAGCGTGAACAGTGGCATTTCGTACGTGCGGTTCACTCCAGAAAGGATTTTCATGCATGGCGTCGTTCATAATTTTCATGGTATTTTCGTAGTCCTTGTTTAAGAAATAATATTCGGAAAGATTTGCTCGGCACACAAAGTTGCGCGGTTCAAACTCCACGGATTTATGCGCATATTCAATGGCAAGGGTATAATCTCCCGTGGCTGCCACCAAGTGTGCGCACTGAATATAACTTTCACCTTTGCGTTTATTGTGTTTTAGGTAGTCTTGTAAAACCTCGTTTGCCTCATCCACCTTGCCACGTCTATGCAAAAATTGTGTCTTTTGTCGTAAGGCATTGAGGCTGTGTGGTGCGACTTCCAAAGCTTTATTTAAGAGATCTTCAGCTTTGTCAAAACATCCTTCTGCTTCATGAATACTTGCTGCGCACACATAGGTATCTGCGTGGAAGGGAAACTTTAATAAAAGACCTGTCATGAGTTTTTTGCAAGCGTCAAAATCTTGAATTTTCAATAAATGGTGAACAAGTTCTATTTTACATTTGAGTGAATGAGGTTCAACCTCGACAGCTTTTTGCGCATAGAAAATGCTCTTGTGCTGATAGTCTTGCATGCTGTAAATAGCAGCAAGCTGTGTATAAGGTTCGCTCCATTGAGGATATTTTTCTATGAAATCGTGATGTAGATCTATAGCGGCTTGCACATCGCCCATGGCAAGCAGAACCTGAGTGAGTTGCTCATAGAGAAATACTGCCGTGTCAGTCGCCTTAATTCTTCCCTCTAAAGATTGTCTGCGATGGCGTAGTTTTTCGATGGGAAGATGGATCTGCCGTCCAGATAAAATATGATAATATTGCAGTGTCTTAGAACAAGTTTCATGCATGAAGGATTCTAGAACATTTTCTTTTTGTAGCTGTTGGCATATGGCGAACGCTTCCGCATATTTTTTTTGCTGATACAAAAAATGGGCGCGATAAAAGAGTGCATGCTTGTCGTTCACCGAGGGGGGAGGGTCAAAATAGCAGGCAGGAGTGATTATGTTTCTTTCCTCAAGCTGGTCGGGTTTTATAAGTGTATCGGGAAAGGCATGAAGGTTGCGAGTAAAATTGTTCGTTTCGTCGAGGATATACTCAAATTCATTTATATTCAAGGTAAAAGAACTATTATTATCAATATTTTCAAGGGCATACACACCTTTCTTTTGTAGGTTTAGGAGAAAGTAATTGTTAGATTTTATGTTGGCGATGCAATTATAGGTCGTGTCATGTTCTCGAGGTATAACGACCATGCGTGTACCCAAATCGCGTGTGAGCAAGAGAGTATGTTGGGCGGAGCCACTTACCATGCAGCATACTTCTGCGGTGCATATACTCTTGAGTTGGTCTTCAACTGAAAGCTCCTGCGGGTGTATGATTTCCCAACCGCGATCTTGCAAAAGGCGCTCGACATGCTCTTCGTTGGCACAACCACGTACTTTTGAGCGAGAAAAGTACACATACTTGCCCTGTGTTGTGGGCTGATGATAAAAGCCCATATAGCGCGCGTGTTCCGGATGTAGGTGTGTTGCGATGGTAAAACCGGGCTCTGGGAAATGTATTTTGGCAAATTGTGTTGGCTCTCTGAGGAATATATGCTCGTTATCAATGCCAAGGAGTCGGAAAATATCACGTTGCCATGAGGAAAGGTGTTTAGGTGCAAAGAAATTTCCCGTCGCACCTGCCCACACAATAGGGAGATTGCATCGTTTTGCATACCACAGTCTTTGTAAAGTCTCTACCAAGAAGTGTCCCCAGTGCATAAAAAAAATGCCGCCGTATATAACTTCTTGCGACGAGAAATGTTGTGCTTCAATGCAGGGAAGTTGGCTTGACCCTCTTGCGTGTTGTGCCACACGATGCACATGGGGAAGGGCTTTGTTTTGATGGAAAGCCCCCAGTGCATAGGTGTAGATAGGTCCTGCAATATCACCAAACATGGGAAGGAGAGTTACATCTTCCAAAACGTCGCATTGTAATGGAGACGCTGTTCTGTTGCCAAGTGTGTTTTTATGATCCATTTTTTACAGCCTCATAGTCTCGTATATAATATTTTCGTACTTTAATGCACGTCCACCCTACGTCATTGTTACTTGAAAGAGGTTTGGGGAAAATTTTTTTTAGGAAAAAAAGTTTCACCTTAGCGGGCACACGTCCCCTAACCCCCCTTTCAAAAAAAACATCTGTTTAACTAAGTAGTTGGCGCTTTTTAATGAAAAAACACACTTCTTGCTATGAAAAATTTCGTACCTTCTCTGACAAAAATCGTGAAATTTCAAACTGTCTCAAGAGTATTTGGCAAGCACTACTTAAGAATGGTTCATGCAATTAGAATGCCGTGTTACCTTAAATGAGGGTGTGTATTTTTTTCTTGACAATTCTCCCGCTCTCGTAAAAACTGGTTTTCCCTAATTCAAGAGGCGTTGCCGTCGCCTTTGTGCTGCCCCACAGCACAAAAAAGCGGTCATCACTGTTTTGTCACTTGAACACCTCTTTTTTGGAGGTGGGTACATATTGGCGAGGCAACGTCCAGTATCCGTGAGGACTGGCGGTTTCTTGGAGCCGGGGAGCGTTGCTTTGCCTTTTTTTTGTTTTTACCCAAAATCCAAGAGGTGTTTTCATGACCACACAAAATGATGCTATCTCCAAAAACTACGGCAAAAGCCCGAAAAAATCCCCTGAAAACTCCCCAGACAAACCCTATGATTTCGATGGCGTTTTTCTCTTAGCCGTCTACAATAAGGGCTTAGTAGACATCTTGGACGATGTCTATAACGGGAGCATTCGCCTTGACGGCAATTCCAGCGATGATTTGAATAAAGTCAGCGCGTTAATTGAGGCCATTGTCAGAAATACCAAGAAGTTAGAGAAAAAATGCCGTAGAATCGTAGACTACGAAAGCGCATAGGAGCTCAATCATAAAAGCAGCCACCTTTCACCTCCGTGCCCTGCCACAGATTGAACAAGTGACGGGGCACGACTTTTATCGCGCTCTTTCTCTGTTCGCGGCAACACTTTGTCCATGCTCTGCCCTTTGCTCAACACTTTTCCAATACTCCAAAGACTTCGGATATTTCATCAAGGTCACATCTCCCGCCACGCCGAAGGCATATTTCACAGTCCTTTCGGCGTATCGCGTCCAGTCTCGGCCTTTTTCATCGCTTTTGCGAATAGTAGGGGCGCATTGCCTCAAAGCCTCCCTCACAGCCTCTTGGCTGTGCCCAGTTGTGCGCATCCGTAGGGCAATCATAGAATCTATGCGTGATAAGTCACCAAATGACGCATGCTTACGGATGTTCTCATAATGGGCATAATACGCGATTATGGCTGGCGTACCTGTAGAAGCACCATGCCCATGATGCGACAAGGCGGAGTTCGACAAGGCGCTACTCGGCAAGGCGGCGATCTTCTCCTTTTCTTGCCTCGCGTTCTCAAGCGCTTCAAATTCCATGGCAAACTCACGCGCCATCAAGTACGCTTTATTTC
>CAYJHT010000198.1:0-4922 GCA_964369615.1 uncultured Desulfovibrionaceae bacterium | reverse complement strand
TGTTTTTTTTTGGGTTGTGGGGTGGTTTTAATATTAAAAAATAAACACACACCCCCCCACCACCAAGCTTTTTCAAAAAGAATTTTAGCCATGACAAAGCACTAGGGTAAAGATTTTACATTTTATTACGATACATTTGAATACGGAGTCTTGAGGAATCATCCCTTTCCTTTGAAATCATATCGGAAGAGATTATGTACCTTATCATTGGTTTACTTATTGTAATAGGCAGTGTTGTCGCAGGCTATGTCATGGCACGAGGAGACTTTCTTATCCTCTTCCAACCCGCGGAATACGTCATCATCGTCGGCGCATGCATGGGAGCGTTTTTTGGTTCCCAAACAAAATACACATGGGGACTTGTCGTCAAAAGTATCAAGCATATTTTTGGTGACCCTGGTTCGAGCAAGGAAAAATACCTTGAAACTCTTGCACTCCTCTATGCACTTTTCTCAAAAATGCACAGAGAAGGTGTCATCAGTGTTGAAAGTGACGTAGAACGCCCAGAATCCAGCGCACTCTTTAATAAATACCCGAATGTGTCGCAATCAAGCAAGACCGTCGCCTTCATAGGCGATACATTACGCGTCTACCTCACCACAGGCGACCCCGCAGATATTGACAGTCTCATGAAGGTCGATATGCACACCATGCACGAAGAAGAAATTCTGCCTGCACACGCCGTCACCCACATGGCAGAATCCATGCCCGGCATGGGGATTGTTGCCTGCGTGCTTGGCGTTGTACTTGCAATGGGTAAGATTAACGAACCACCAGAAGTGCTTGGACACTATATCGCCGCCGCACTCGTCGGCACATTCGTCGGCATCTTGCTCTGCTATGGCATATTCGGTCCTATGGGCGCAAAACTCGAAAACCACGCCCACGAAGAACATTTCTACTATAATGCCATTAAGGAAGCCGTTGCCGCCGCAATCAGAGGCGCAACACCCCTTATCGCCGTTGAATACGGACGCAGAGCAATCCCAACCCCCTTCCGTCCTACTTTTGCGGAAATGGAAGATGCTTTGAAGAAAGGATAAGTGAAAGTTTTTGGTCTGGTGGAAACTTTTCAGAGAGAAGTTTCCACCAGACACCTTTAATAAAGATTTGAAGGAGTCAGATTATGGGCGGAGCCTGGAAAGTAGCCTATGCAGATTTTGTCACAGCCATGATGGCTTTTTTCTTACTTCTTTGGGTGCTCAACATGGCGCCACCTGAAACAAAGGAAGGCCTTGCCGCCTATTTCTCCGGCGAAAGCAATCTTGATACACCCACAACCTCGCCTATATCCAATAATCCCTTTATACAAAATACCGACAAGATTGACCTGCGCGACCCGCAAGTCAATGAAATCGAAAAAACACACTATGCTATCGCAAAAAAATTGCAGCAACTCCTCATGGCCGACGCCGTACCTCAAGCCGCCTCCGGTGTCAGCGCTGACGATGTAGGCGTGCAATTACGCGTCCACTCAGGACTTATGTTTAATCCCGGCGAAGCAACCCTCACACCAGAAGCAGACGTCGTCCTTGGTGATGTTCTCGCCATTTTAAGCGAATATAATCTGTATCTTGTCGTGCGCGGTCACGCCACTGCCGATGAAGTCAAAGCCCCCTTCCCCTCCCCATGGGAATTGTCCGGCGCCCGCGCCGCCGCCGTCGTCAACTATCTTATACAGCAAGGCGTCAAAGCAACTCGACTGCGCGCTGTTGCTTACGGTGATACGCGCCCCTATGTACCCAACGACACACCAGAAAACATCCTGCAAAACCGCAGAGTTGAGCTATTTTTCCATCGGCCGGAAGTTATGTCCTATGGAATCGTTTATTGATTTTATTTAAAAGGCACTTGGGGTAAAACCCAAAAGATTTTTTTGAAAGCATTCTTTTAAAAGCGGCCTTTCATGTAAGTTTGCTTTTTCTAAAAGTGTATTTTTGTTTTTTCTAAAAGACGTGTGGGGGGAAACTTTTTGACAAAAGTTTCCCCCCAAGTGTCTTTTAGACCACTCTCTTAGTCGTGGTAAAGTACGAGGATTGAAGCATGAAAAGTATTCTTATCGAGTCTACAGACCCAAGACTCAATCTTGCTATAGAAGAAACACTTTTACAAAAGGCCATAGCAAATGAGGACGGGCAAGGTATCTTTCTTCTCTGGCAAAATGCCCCATCAATTATTGTCGGGCGTCATCAAAATACACGACAAGAAATCAATCGAGAATTAGCGGAAAAACATAGTTTGCCTGTTGTACGACGCATGACAGGCGGCGGCGCTGTCTATCATGACCTTGGAAATGTCAATTTTTCCTTTATTGTTCCGGCTTCCAGTGTGCCGGCTTCTGAAAAAGGTATGAATTTTCAGTATTTTTTACAACCGATTCTAGAAACACTTCATGGATTTGGTGTCCCCGCTGTCTTTAACAGTCGCAATGATTTGACGTGCCATGATCGTAAGTTTTCTGGAAGTGCGCAGTTGCGCCGGCAAAATACAATTTTACATCATGGAACCTTGCTTGTAGCTCTTGATCTTGATATGTTAGGTGCGGTGCTCACAGGCGCACCGGATAAATACATCTCGAAGGGCATTGATTCCATCCGCAGTCGTGTCGTCAACCTTAAGGAATTTTTACCAAAGCATGCGGACATGGACACGCTTAAAGACGCACTCGTGACGCAATGCGCACGCAATAGCATAGAACTTGATGCAGACACCTTGCACAAAGCAAAGGCGCTTGCGCGTGAAAAGTATGCTACAGAAGAGTGGAATTATGGAGCATCGCCTCCCTTTACAGAAAAACGTCGAGAACGCTTTGCATGGGGCCTTGTAGAATGTCATATTGACGTCGTCAAAGGACGAATACGACATATACGCATCTTCGGTGACTTCTTTGCCCAGCGCGACGTGACAGAGCTTGAAGACACATTAACTGACATTCCATACACTTACAAAAGCATACACGCAGCACTTGCACAAATTGCCTTAGAAGAGTATTTCTCTGGATGCGATGCACAGATAATGCGCCAGTTTTTTTGTGACTTTTAAGCACCCTTTATACATGCGTGAGAACACGGCATTCCTATTGCGTGAACTCTTCTCAATTATGCTTGCAAAATGCTCTTAAAACAGCTTGAAGGTTACAATTATCGCCAAAGAGTGCAGAAAAACTTTTAGAAAAACACGTGGCTTTTTCATTAAAAAGCGCCAACCACCTAGTTAAACAGATGGTTTTTTTGAAAGGGGCTTTGGGGGAAAACTTTTTTTTCCTAAAAAAAGTTTTCCCCCAAGAAAAAAGTTTTCCCCAAACCCCTTTCAAAAAAACAAATCGGAATGACGCGTGCGTGAGAAGGTCTCCTGTCACACAATGGCATGGCATGCATTGTGCATTTAACAAAAATGAACTCTGCATAAGAGTCAGAAAATTGAAAGGAGGCCACCTATGGCAGCCAATGACGCCAAAGCTCTTCCTGAGGGAGAAGCCCCCAAGAAGTCAAAATTGAAATTTGTCATCATTATTTTAATCCTCTTCACCATTCTTGGTGCCGGAGGCGGTGGTGCGTATTGGTGGTTTTTCATGCGCGACCCTGCTGCTGTTGCTGAGGGCGTTGATGAAGCCGCACAGGAAGGCGCAGCTTCCGGTGCGGAAGAAGGCGCAAGCGGCGCGGCTTCTGCCGGAAACGGCGGTAATAAAGGCGATACGTCGCCGCGCCTTGAACGGCAATCGGATTTACCGCGATCGACCGGGCAGGTACTCCCCTTGCCTCCCTTTGTTGTCAACCTCTCCGACCCTACGGGCAAGCGCTACTTGCGCCTTGGTATGGAGGTAGAAGTCAACCAAGACGTGGCGGAAATTTTGAAAAAACAAACACCAAAGGTGCGTGATGCCGTCATCATGCTCCTTGCTGGCAAGACCTTTGCTGATGTTTCTTCCACTGAGGGCAAGGTGCTCTTAAAGGCGGAGGTAGGAGCAAGGCTCAACCAAATTTTGGGCGGCACCTATGTCGTTCGTGTGTATTTTACTGAATTTGTTGTAGAATAACTTTATAGCATTAAAGGGAAGGAAAGCCATATGAGTCAAGACGATCAAGATGCTCTTGCCGCCGCATGGGCCGAACAACTAGGTGATGATGAAGGAGAGGGTTTCGATTTAGGAGACGACGCTTTTGGTGATTCTGAAACCATCCAAATCGGTGGCGATGACGAGATGCCAGACCTTGGAGGCGAGCCTGAGGCAGCACAAGGCCATGTGACGCCGCCTCTCGACGACCTTATGGGCGGCGATGAAGATGAAGGTGAAATGGCCTCGCGATGGGCGGAAGCCTTGGCAGGCGATCAAGAGCAAGAGACCCAAAAATCATGGGATAAAAAATCGCTTCATAGTCAGCCAAGCCAAGCCATGTTCAAGGACTTGACAGACATTGCCAAACGCCCCCCAGCCGACGGCGCAAAGCGTGAACTGGACTTTATTCTTGACATTCCCTTGGATGTCTCCGCGGAACTTGGACGCACACGCTTGCTTATCAACGAGCTTTTACAGCTTGGTCAAGGTTCTGTTGTGGAATTGAACAAGCTTGCAGGTGAACCCTTGGAAATATTCGTCAATGGCAAACTTGTAGCACGGGGTGAGGCTGTTGTTATCAACGAAAAGTTTGGTGTCCGTTTGACAGACATCATAAGCCCCATGGAAAGGGTCAAGCAACTTGGCTAATACGCAAGCAATTGATACAGCATCATCCTTGCAGGGCACTCCTCAAACGCACACAGAGATGGGCGAAGGTATGCCGCAAGAGATGGTTCAGGGCACGTCGGACGTTTCTACAGACGCTCATCAAGATCATATGGGGAGTCAGTCTGTAGACGCGCCCGGCGTCCTGCCAGATGTCGCGCCCGGCGTCCTGCCAAATGTCGCGCCCGGCGTCCTGCCA
>CAYJHT010000197.1:0-4948 GCA_964369615.1 uncultured Desulfovibrionaceae bacterium | reverse complement strand
CCCCCCTTCAAAAAAACCAATTGTTTAGCGAGACAATCGGCGCTTTTTCATGGAAGATTTTGAAAGGTGTTTTTTAAAACGTTTCTTAAAAGCTTACATTTAAGTTTGTTTTTAGGTTTCCCTCGATATTTGGCGCTTTTTAATGGGGAATTTCAAATACAAAACTTATAAAAGTCGTGTTTTGAGTTCACTAAAAAGCGCTTCACGCAAAGGCGTTGGGGTGCAATCTTGCCTTTCTATGCAATAGAACATTCTGTCAAAGCGCACATCTTTGATACTAATTGTAAAGAGTTCGCCATTTTGCAACTCTCGCTTTATGACCCTTGCAGACAGGCAAGAGAGAGTTCCATGATTTTGTAAAACGTGTTTTATGGCATCAGTATGGGAGAGTTCGAGAAAATGTTTGGGGCGTAGGCCAAGTGGTGTAAGATGACGCAGAAGCGTTTCGCGCGTACCCGAACCTGTTTCTCGAAGGAGCCAGAAATGGTCCATGAGTTCTTCTATGCAGCGATTTTTTTTTGCAAGCTCTGCATCAGCGGTGACGACAACAAGCTCTTCACGCCCAAGAGGTGTTATACGCAATGCCATACTATTGACATCACCTTCAACAAAACCAATATCTAAGTGTCCATCTTCGACCTGTTGCACTATTTCGCAGGTATTTCCGGAAAGGCAGTCAAGCTCTACATTCGGATAGCGCATTTTCATATCATAGAGGATTTGTGGAATGACCCAATTTGCCAAAGTGACAGAGGCGCCTACATAGAGTTTTCCGAGCAATTCATCGCTTGAAAGAAGGGCGAGGACATTATCGAGTTGATGATAGAGAGGTGCGAGTCTTTTTTCAAGGAGGCGCCCTTTTTCGTTAAGTCGTATACCGCGTCCGACTCTGTCGAAGACTTCCACACCTATTTCTGCTTCAAAGTCGCGCAAAGCACTTGAAACAGCGGCTTGCGAAACGAACATGCGATGCGCAACTTCGCGCATATTTGGTGTTCGTGCAAGCGCTAAAAAAACTTTTATGTAGCGTAGTGTCATGGTCGATGCCTCCGATATATTTGGTGTGCTTTAAAATGCGCTTAGTGCCTTATAAAATCTAAAAACACACTTAAATAGAATATGACTTTTCTTGTATTCACAAAAAAACACCTTTTCCAATCTTCCATTAAAAAATACCAACTACTAGACGCTGTCGTCAAATAGCGAATTTTCGTGTTATATCAAGGAAGATGAATTTGTTTTTTGGGCGTGTATATTGACATACATAACCGAAAAGGCGCATTTGACGACAGCGTTTAGTTAAACAGATGGTTTTTTTGAAGGGGGGTGTGGGGGAAAACTTTGTTTCCCAAAAAAAGTTTCCCCCCACAAGCCTTTCAGAAAAAACAAAAAATAAACTCCTAGTACTTTATGAACAGTATAGAAAAAAGCTGTGCGCTTGAAAAGAAAAAACAGTGTATATGGGGCTGCGTGAACCCATACACACTGTTTTTCTGGTTGTGCGACGATGCAATAACAGTTTTACTTATTTTTACCGAAGACGGTGATGCCGTACATTGCGAAAACGGCGGTAGCAACAAACCAAAAACCCGTGATACACATTACTTTTGTTTGCAAATCCATGACATATTCCTTCTTGGTGTTAGAGTGAAAAATCGTGCTACGACGCTGTAAAATCTTTTATCAGTGCCGTGAAAAAAGATATATGCTCCTTGCATACAGATGACAAACGGATTAAATCTTTCGGTTTGATAAGCTAAATTTATCGGACTCTTGAGCGTTGTTATGTGGAGGGGGAATGTAAGAAAAATCACAAGGCATGCCCACTGTCAGGGCTTTTGAATGGGAATTTCTTGGCGGCTGACAGTGGGCATAAGTACCTGTTCTAAGGTGTTATTGGGAGGAGACAAGCAAGGTATCGCCAACGCGCAACTTATTTGCATCCTTTATTTTATTCAGTTCATACAATTCCTTTGTGGTAAGATTATGCCTTTGAGCTATGGCGCCCAAGGTATCGCCTGATTTGACCACATAGGTACGTTTTTCCGGAGTGCGCTGTGCCACGGGCATCGCACTTGCGCCGGGTATTTTCAAGACTTGTCCAACGCGTAAGGTACTTGCATTGCTCATATTATTAGCTTGCATCATCTTTGTGAGCGTTGTATCAAACTTGAGTGCTATGCCAAGGAGAGTATCGCCGCTTTGTACTTTATACGTAGCAACTTGCGTTCGCGCTGGCGCTTCACGTTGGGCGAAGTTTGGCACACGCAGGTGTGGGCTGTTTGGCAATCTTATACGCGCCGATGCTTCTAGGCTTGTATCTCGATTGCTTGCCTTGAGCACAGAAGCAGGTATGCCTGTTTTCTTGCTAAGGCTTGTCCACGTTTCTCCCTTTGGCACGGTGACAGTTTTCCATGCATAGAGTCCTTTGCCCCGTGCGGCAAAGGCCAATCCGACGCCATGTGCGCGTTGGGGCACATAGACGAAGCTTTCATATTCCACGTGTGTCACAAAGTGTTTGTGTGACAAGTTCATTTTTTTGAACTCTTCCCACGGTGTTTCTGTGACTTTTGCCATTGCAACAAGGTCAGTTCCAGGTGGTACTACGATACGCGCGTGTAGGGGCGCTTTATTATGCCTTATGGGGGTAAATCCCAATGGTGCAAGGTTACGCATGATTTTGCACACTGCGAGGAATCGCGGCACATAATCCTTTGTTTCCTTTCTCAGTTGCGCTTTTTCACTGAGCATTTCGTTTCGTTCCACAAGAGTGAAGAAATCTTTTGCGCCTGTGCCTTCAAGTGCACGGCCAATTTTTCCTTCTCCTGCATTGTATGCGGCAAGTGCGAGCAACCAATCGCCAAAATATCCGTAGAGTCTTTGAAGATATGTTGCGGCAGCTTCCACAGATTTATAGGGATCGCGTCGCTCATCAAGCCACCAATCCTGCTTTAGTCCGTACTTCATACCTGTATAAGGCATAAATTGCCAAGCGCCTGTGGCGCCTGCGTGCGATGTGACACTGTGATTATACCCACTTTCTACGATAGCAAGGTATGCCAATTCTTCCGGCATGCCACGTTTACGAAAAACGAGGCGTGCATGTCCAAGATAGTCTTCAGCCCTTTTGGAAAAAACCGTCATGGTCTGTCGTCCCTTGTTAAGGTAGTATGCATATTGCCTTGCAACGCTTGGCAGTCCATCTGCGGGTATATTTTTATCCAGTTCCCCGGATGTGTTAAAGATTGCTTGTTGTGTTTTGGTGAGAACGATGCCGTCGGCAGCGCCTGTGTAGTCGCCGACGTCGTGCATCGGTGCGCCTGTTTTTTTACTTCCGCAGCCTGTCAATACGAGGAGGCAGAGAAGGATAAAAACATACAATCCCACGGAATAACGCTTCAGCTTCATGGCCTGTAAAAGAGTACTTGACATAGTGACTCCTTCTATGATGCTTTGTGTGTGCTTGATGCCGCAACAAAGCTCGAGATGGAGTCTCTTCTTTCCTCCACGATGAGCCGCATATTACGGCATGACCTCCGGTTCGGTGTGTCAAAGTCATCGTGGGCCTGTGTGAGCCGGATGGGACTTTGTGGTGCGTCACGTCGTCCTCCTAAGATAAGTGTTATTTTTTGGGCACATTGTACTGGTGCAAGGTGCTCGTTCCTCTAGGATACGGTGGCAATTTTAGTCCCCTTTGTGGAAGCGGTCTTTGAGCAAGGCCACGGTATCTTGCCGAATATGAGGGGTATCATCCCCATGAAACATGAGAGACATGTTATGCGTCATTTTCAATCCTCCCCCGCCTCACCGAGCCCTTCTTCTGAAAAGGCCGTGCATTTGCCCGGCATAAAGCCAGTCTTAGAGCTTTTGCAAAGCTCTCCTGAACGTGTGGATACTCTCTATATAAGGAAGGGATTGCGCAGCGAGGATGCTTCGCGCATGCTTGACATATGTCGTCAAGACAATATCCGCTTTTCCTTTGTCGAAGAGTCTGTGCTTCACAGATTGTGCAAGTCGCAGCATCAAGGGGTTGTTGCGCGTCTTGGCGCTGTTGCCCACGTGCCTCTTGATAGCCTGCTCATTGAGGCGTCAAAGGCACCTTTGCCGATTATTCTTGCGCTTGACCATGTGAAGGATCCCGGTAATGTGGGGACACTTGTCCGCACGCTCTACGCTCTTGGCGGTGCAGGTATTGTTATTCCCAAGCACAACAGTGCTTATTTGGGAGACGCGGCGCGCAAGGCTTCAGCTGGCGCGCTTGATAATGTTTCTATCTGTAGTGTCACAAACTTGGGTCATGCATTGGACGCTGCGGAGGAGTCCGGTTTTGCCCTTGTAGGCACCGGAGTTCGCGCACAGAGTCCGCATTGTCATACGATAAACGCTTTTACAGAACCATTGCCCTTGCCAGCCATGCTTGTACTTGGCAGCGAGGACAAGGGGCTGCGCCCGAGTATCGCCAAGCGTTGTGCTTTCATGGTTCATATTCCTCTTGTACGTCAGTTTGACTCCTTAAATGTGGCGCAAGCCGGCGCCATCTTGTTAGGTCTTCTCGCAAAGCAACATGCATAGACATTCACTGCACACGTATACAGCACACACGGTCTTTCGCAGTGATCTAAGGCACCTTGCTTACAAACGATAAGTGTACCTGTTATAATATAGTCGTTGGTGGGGCGAGTATGTATTTACCAACACAGCGCCTTTCAAAATACTTCTCAAAAATATTTTTTAGACACCTTTTCTGTGCATCGGAAAAACACAAAGGTAACAGCACTCCTCAACAACGAAGCCCTGTGGGGAAAATTTTTCCCCACCTTTCGTCCTGCCTATGCAATGCATGTAAAGTGCCAAGATGACAATATTATTCTAGAAAATCTCGTGATTTTTTTGAAAGGGCTTTGGGGAGAAAGTTTTTTTATTTTTTTAAAGTTTTTTTCTTGGGGGG
>CAYJHT010000196.1:0-4950 GCA_964369615.1 uncultured Desulfovibrionaceae bacterium | reverse complement strand
CTGTGGGGGGAAACTTTTTTTTCCCAAAAAAAATTTCCCCCCACAAGACTTTTAGGAAAAAATACACTTAAAAAACAAAAAAATTACTGATAGACACAACCTTGAGTAAAGATATGCAACAACAGCCCTTATTCCTTCCGACAAAGCGCGATGAAATGCGAGCTCTCGGCTGGGAAGAACTGGACGTGCTCTTTATCACAGGCGATGCCTACGTTGACCATCCGGCCTTTGGAGTGGCTCTGTTGGGGCGTTGGCTTGTCGCGCACGGCTTCAAAGTAGGCGTATGCGCCCAACCGCGATGGGATACAACAGACGATGTGTGTGCTATGGGCAGACCACGCCTATATGCAGGCATTACAGCGGGCGCACTGGACTCGCTTCTTGCCCATTATACCGCCTTTCGTAAGAAACGTAGTGACGACGCCTATACACCGGGCGGACATGCAGGCGCACGCCCCAATCGAGCGAGCATCGTCTATACCAACCTTGCACGTCAAGCATTCCCGGGACTGCCACTCGTACTTGGCGGCATTGAAGCGTCATTGCGACGCATCACCCATTATGATTTCTGGACGGACAGTCTGCGTCGCTCTTTGTTGTTGGACGCAAAAGCCGATATCCTCGTATATGGTATGGGCGAACGCGCCGTCCTTGAACTTGCAGAACGCTGTGACCGCGGGGAATGTTTGACACATGTGTACGGCACTGCGTGGATGGAAGGCACAAAAAAGAAAACTGAGAGCGGAGCAAAGAAAATACAAGGATTTATACTTGATGCGCCCCCTGCTTTGTTGTCGGATCCTTTAGATGATGCCCTCCTTCTGCCAAGTCACGACGACATACTCGCCGACATAAGCCTGCTTATGGACGCTACACTCGCCCTTGAAGCCCATGTGCATGCGCATAGAGACAGCAAAAAGGGCGCAAGCAAAGGCCAATATGGCATTCAGTTCTACGGCAAAAGAAAGCTTATTCTCGCCCCACCCGCCTCACCACTCACAGAGTCCGAAATGGATGCCCTCTACGCCCTTCCATTTCAACGTGCGGCGCATCCTTCATACACTGCACCAATCCCCGCAGAAGAGATGCTGCGGACAAGCATCACAAGCCATAGGGGCTGCGGTGGGGGCTGTGCTTTTTGCTCACTCGCTTTGCACCAAGGGCGTCATATCAGCTCCCGCTCCGAAAACTCTATTCTTAAGGAAGCGCACGCGCTCACCAAGGGACAGCGCCGAAAAAAATCGTCACCCGTAAGTATCTCCGATATCGGCGGGCCCACTGCCAATATGTGGCAAGGTCGCTGTACCTTGCCGCAGGGCAAGCAATGCCGCCGTGTCTCTTGTTGTCATCCGGCAGTGTGTCCGAATTTTATGACGCCGCAAAAAGAGCATATTGCCTTATTACGCCGCGTAAAGACGCTTGAGGGCGTGGGGCATGTGCGTGTGGCAAGCGGTATTCGTGCGGATATAGCCGCACAGGAGCCGGAAGCTATACTTGCCTACACGCGTGAGTTTACGGGTGGTCAGCTTAAAATCGCGCCGGAACACTGCGCCGCAGACGTGCTCTTTGGCATGCGTAAGCCATCCATTGATGTTTTTGAGCGTTTCTTGCAGGACTTTTTGAGCCAAAGCCGTAAAGCTGGACGCGAGCAATATGTCGTGCCCTACCTCATGAGTGCCTTTCCGGGCTGCACCCATGCCCACATGCATGAATTATCGGCGTGGTTGCGCGAACGTCATTGGAAACCTCAACAGGTACAATGCTTTATTCCAACACCGGGCACTGTTGCCACAGCCATGTATGCCACAGGTCTCGACACAAAGAAGCAAGCCATTTTTGTGGCACGCAGCGACGCACAAAGACTCGAACAGCACCACATTCTCATCCCCACTACACGCGCAAGGAAACGCTGAGGCCAACATGCACAGAATCACAGCCTTGCCCGTCAAACCACTTGTGCTCCTTGGTGGCAGTTTTAACCCTATCCACGTAGGGCACATACGCTTGGCTGTAGAAATGGCAGAGCACATGCCAGTAAGGCGTGTGGATATGATTCCAAGCGCAGAGCCACCGCACAAGGCAGCTCAAGGCATCCTTCCCTTTGCCCTGCGTCTTGCCATGCTGGAGGCCGGCGTTAAAAATATGGATACCCTCGGGGTCAACCCCTTGGAGAGCACACGTCAAGGCCCCTCCTACACATGGCACACCCTTGAGGCTTATCGCGCAGCGGCGCCCGGTGTCCCCTTACTCTTTGTCGTTGGCGGCGAGGATTTGAGCGCATTGCCCCATTGGTATCGCGGTATTGAACTACCTACTCTGGCGCATATTGCCATGGTGCCTAGAGCAGGGAACGAACAGGCATTTTTCACGCAAACCGTAAAGGAATACTGGCCGCAAGCGAGTATTTCCAACGACGGCACCACGGCAACATTTGCTAGCGGCACACAGCTTCTTTATATGCCCTTACCGCGTCTTGATATTAGTGCTTCCTTTATACGCACTCGCTGGCTCAGCGGTAAATGCGTCCGCTATCTCATGCCCGACGCCGCCCTTCATATTTTGAATACGCAGCAGCAGCTTGTCCGCGCATGTTGGCAGAACAACACCTCCCCACATGATGCCTCAGCACTTATATACAAAAGACTTTAACACTATGGAAAAATTATGGAATTGATCATCCCGCCGATTATTACCTCCTTCCTTGCAACAGGTTTTATGGCCTTGCTTGGATTTGTACTTTTCTTGAACATATTTAGCTTACCCGCTAACTGGATTATGCTCGCCCTTGTAGCTTTGTGGAAATTTGTACACCCTGACACCGCGCATATGGGCGTATTTTTCTTCACCCTCCTTATCGGTCTTGCTGTCATTGGGGAAGTATTGGAAACTGGTTTACAAATTGTGCAAGCAAAAAAATACGGTTCCACATCATCCGGCACCTTTGCAGGTGTCGTTGGCGCTATCATCGGCGCCATTGTGCTTGCACCGCTCTTCTTTGGCATTGGCGCACTCATCGGCGCACTCATTGGTGCATGGATTGGCTGCTTTATTATGGAGAAACTCAAAGGACGGCCAAACAATGAAGCAATTTCAGCAGCTTTCGGCGCCATGATGGGACGTTTTCTCGGAACCGTGTGCAAGTGTGGTATCGGCGGCGCCATGCTCGCCCTTACAGGCAAGTATTTGTGGCCTGAAGGCAGTGTGCCGGAAATTGTTCAAACTGTAGAACACAGCACCACGCTTATAGCTTTCCTTCCATTATTTTAACATGCAAAAACGCACACTCATGGATATTCTCGACAACTTACATATCATACTACACAAGACACGCTTTCCGGAAAATATTGGCATGTGTGCCAGGGCCTGTGCCAATATGGGCGCCGCATCGCTCTGTGTCGTGCAACCAGAACTTTGGAATAAAGAACACCAAGAAAAAGCACGCGCCCTTGCCACCGCCAAGGGACATATATTTTTGGATACCATCAAAGTCATGCCAAACCTTGCCGATGCCCTCGCGCCGCACACTCTTGTCGTCGGCACCACCGCGCGCACAGGCGGCTGGCGGCGTGACATCCTTATGCCTGAACAAGCCGCGCACGAAATCATCACCACCTTGCACCAAGGCAACAGCGTTGCCCTTGTGATGGGCGCAGAAGACCGTGGACTTGATAATGAAGCCATCGAACGCTGTCATCGCCTCGTAACCATTCCCACAACAGAGGCCGCCTCTTTAAATGTAGCGCAAGCGCTCTTAATTGTACTTTATGAATGCGCAAAAGCAGGACGCGCAGCCTTCAAAGACCCTTTGGCGGACAAGGAGGCCAAAGAAGTCCAAAATCCTCCGACACAAAGCCCACGCATAAGCGCTGCTGACCACGAGCGCCTTTATGAACACCTTAAAGACATGTTGTTGCGTATTGATTTTGTACACGGAGACAACCCCGACTACTTTCTTATGCCATTGCGTCGCTTCCTAGGTCGCGCAGCCTTGCGCAGGCATGAATACGACGCCCTCATGGGGCTATGTCGCCAAATACGCAACAAATGCAAATAGCTCCCACTAAACATTAAGGATAGAGTTTATGCACATAAAAATGCTCTCATGGAATGTCAATGGATTTCGCGCCATAAGTCAAAAACCCGAATGGTCATGGTTCGCAGATACAGACGCTGATATCATCGGCCTTCAAGAAACAAAGGCCGCTCCCGAACAGCTCAAAGCCGAACAAGTCACTCCAGAAGGTTGGCAATCGTGTTGGGCGACGTCCACGGTGAAAAAAGGCTATTCCGGCGTCGCAGTCTTTAGCAAGCATACGCCTCTCATCGCACAAGCCGAATTGCCCGATAGTACATATCAAGGTGAAGGACGTCTCGTACACATGGAATTTCCATGGTTCCACTTTTTTTCTGTGTATTTCCCCAACGGTGGCAGCGAAGAATTAGACGAAAACGGAAAAAAAACAGGCAAATTCAAGCGCGTTCCATACAAAATGGGTTTTTTTGACGCATTCCTCACCCATGCAGAAAAATTACGCGCACAAAAGCCCATTGTCGTCTGTGGTGATTTCAACATAGCACACAAGGCCATTGACCTCGCACGCCCCAAACAAAACGAGAAAAACACCGGGTTCCTCCCCGAAGAAAGAGCGTGGATGGACGCCTTTGTCAATGCCGGCTATATAGACACCTTCCGCGCCCACAACAAGGACTTAGACAATGCCTATACATGGTGGTCATATAAAGCAGGCGCACGCGTCAAAAATGTCGGCTGGCGTTTGGATTATTTTTTTGTGTCTGAAGAATTGCGTCCCGCCATCCGTGACGCATGGATCGAAAGTCATGTCTACGGCTCCGACCATTGTCCCGTAGGCCTCATCCTTGAGGTATAAATATATATTGTCATTCTAATTTCGTTTTTTTTGAAAACCACTTGGGGGGAAACTTTTTTTT
>CAYJHT010000195.1:0-4953 GCA_964369615.1 uncultured Desulfovibrionaceae bacterium | reverse complement strand
AACTTTTTTTTCCCAAAAAAAGTTTTCCCCCAAAAGCTTTTTAAAAAAAGAAATAAAAATTAAGCATCACTCATCTTCCTGTGAGAAAATAGGCAATTGCCATTGCGTCATGGACGAAGTTCCGCCAGCCATGCGTGCCAATTCTGCGGCGCGTGCTTTTGTACCGAGGCGTTGACAGGAGGTTGTGGTTTGACCGCGAACTTCTTTTTTACGCACTTGAAAATGGCGTTCTGCATGGGCGGCGAGTTGTGGCCAATGTGTAATGAGGAGCATTTGACGGGCGCGCGCTAAATCTTGTAGACGATCGGAAACCATAGTTAAGGTCATGCCGCCAATGCCGGCATCAACTTCGTCAAAAATATAGGTGGCATCCTCTGCCAAGCTTTGACAGCTTACAAGTGCTAATAAAAAGCGTGAAAGCTCACCACCAGAGGCAATCTTATCAAGCGGTTGTGGTGATTGCCCAGGGTTTGGTGCCCATAAGAGCCGCGCTTTGGCATCACATACGACTTTGTCTTCATACGTCCATAAGGTGACGGGGCTAAAGTCTGCTATAACACGGATATCCTTGGAAAAGCCAAGGCCGGCTAGGGCTCTTTCTAGTTGTCCAGTAAAGGCCTGCGCCGCATTCTGGCGAAGGGGAAGCAATTCTTCAAGTGTTGCTTGAAGTTTTTTTACCAATTCACCTTCTTCGCGTTCAAGGCGCTTGAGATCTAAACCACAAGAATCTAAAAAGGAAATATTTTCATCAATCTCTACACGGAGCTGCAAAATATCTTCAAGTGAACGGTGAAGTTTTCGTTTAAGTTGTGAGAGTGCATAAAGGCGCGATTCGAGGGCATCCGTATCAATAGCAGTTGCTTCTGGGCTTTTACGAAGGCGCGATTCGAGAGCGGGTAAGTTTTGACGGACAGCGCCTATGGCTTCAAAATCAGCTTCCATACTCTCGTCATAAGTGCTCATTTTCTCAAGCAAACGCTCCATAGAGCTCAACAGTTCTATAAGTCCAGGGCCATCGTGACCGTGCAAAAGGGCAAGTGCCTGTTCATAATCCGCAATTTGTGTACTCACGCGCCGCGCTTCTGCGCGTTGTGCTTCAAGCTTGTCCTCTTCGCCAAGCTCTGGTGCGACCTTGTCAATTTCTTGCTGCTGCATTTCTAATAAGTCTCGACGCTCTGAAAGGCTGTCGTACTTTGCCTGTAAGGTTTTACGTTCATGGGAAACATGCTGCAATGCAGAAAGGATGCTATCGCGCTTTTCTAAAAGAGTCCTCTCAGGAAGCGCGTTTTCTACAAGCTGTGCTTGATAGGTGGGTTGCAAAAGTTTTTGTTGTCCATGTTGGCTTGTATGGACGAGTAGGGCAGAGCGCAAGTCCTTCACCACGTCTTGTGAGGTAAGTACGTCATTGACATAGAGGCGACTTCGGCCTGTATCAGCCATAAGATCACGACGTAAAAATAATTCTTCACCATTATGACGAAAAATACCTTCTACATGCGCTTTTTCATGACCTGTACGAACCATGTCGGCAGACATTTTTTCACCTAAGAGAAAATTAATACCCTTCAGAATAAAACTCTTGCCCGCGCCCGTTTCTCCGGTAAGAACATTCATTCCCGGAGCAAACTCTAATTCCATATTCTCAATGAGCGCAAGTCCTTGTATTCTTAAAAACTCTAACATCTTCCTTCCCTCAAGAACGCAAACGCGGATCTAAAATATCACGCAAACTTTCACCCAAAATATTATAGCCCAACACCGTCACCAAGATTGCAAGACCAGGATAAAGCGATAACCACGGCGCAATTTGCATCACATTCTTTCCTTCCATCAGCATATTTCCCCAGCTTGCCACAGGAGGCTGGACACCAAGCCCTAAGAAACTTAAAGAAGATTCTAACAAAATTGCACCAGCCACACCAAGCGTTGCTGAAACAAGCACCGGCGCCATGGCGTTTGGCAAAATATGCACACTTAAAATACGCGCAGTTCCAGCGCCACACAAGCGTGCCGCCGCAACAAAATCTCTTTGGCGCAATGTCAATGTCTCTGCGCGCACAAGGCGCGCAACTCCCATCCATGAGGTCAAACCAATCACACCCATAATATTTATAAGGCTCGGCTCCAAGAAAGCAATGACGGCAAGAATAAGGAAAAAAGACGGAAAACAAAGCATTATATCGACACCGCGCATGACAACCTCATCCACAAGACCGCCAAAATAACCAGAGATAAGGCCAAGCACAAGTCCAATCGTCACAGAAATACCCACAGCCACAAATCCCACCCACAGGGAAATACGCCCCCCATACAGCAAACGCGAAAAAACATCGCGCCCAAGTTGGTCGGTACCCAAGGGAAAAGCGTCGCACGGCGGCATCAAAATAGCATCAAGATGCAAGGCAGTAGGGTCATAAGGCGCAATCCACGGCGCTAATACAGCAGCTAACGACATACATACAACACAGCCAAGGCCGAAAAAAAACATAATATGCTTTTTAAAAGCATACCATATCTTCCTAAAATCAGAGCTTCTTTGTCCCATTACATCTCCTTTGCCGTACGGATACGCGGATCTGCAAGGCCATAGCCCACATCAGCAAGCACATTGCCAAGCAAGGTCAAAACAGCCCCAAGCACAAGATTACCCATAATCATGGTATAATCACGCGCCATAACAGCCGCATAAAAAAGCTGACCCAAACCCGGCAAAGCAAAAATTGACTCAATAATCACACTGCCGCCAATAAGACCCGGCACCGAAAGACCAAGAAGCGTAATCACCGGCAATAAGGCATTGCGTAAACCATGATGGAAAATAAGACGCCGCACAGGAACACCCTTTGCCTTCGCTGTCAACATATAATCCTGTCGCAAAACCTCAAGCATCGACGAACGCATAAAACGCGACATACCTGCAATACCACCCACAGTATACACAATAATAGGTAAAATCAGATGAGAGGCGACATCCCATACCTTGCCAAGAGGCGTAAGCTTATCATAATCAAGAGATGTAATACCAGATATAGGCAACCATGCAAGCTCAATACCAAAATGTAACATAAGCAAGAGCGCAAGCCAAAAACCCGGCATAGCAAAAGCAAGAAAGACTAAAATAGTCACACCTCTGTCAAAAAGAGAATTTTGCTTCCATGCAGACAATACACCCAAGGGCACAGCTATGCACAAAGTCAAAAGCAAAGCAGCGACATTGATGCCCAAGGTTAAGGGTAAACGCTCCATAATCTTTTCAAGCACGGGACGCGCATCCGATGACATGGAATTGCCAAAATCTAAATGTAATAAACGCCATAACCAGTCGCCATATTGCACATAAAGCGGCTTATCAAGCCCATAAAGCGCTTCTAGACGCTGCCGCGCAGCTTCACCCACCTGCGGATTGAGCGTGGTTTCCAAATCAGTAGGGGAGCCGGGAGCCAGGTGAATCACCACAAAACTTATCACCGTAATGCCCCACAAGACCACAAGCATCCAAAGCATTTTACGCACAACACGCATAATAAAAGCCATAATCTGACCATTTCTTTGCATACTTAAAGAAGAGGGGAGGGGAGTGTGCTGCATATATCTTTTAGCCTACAATTCCTATAAGAATTATTTATATGTCTTCTTTCCGCGTCATCCACGTATGCACGGCTTGCACTTCTTCTTCCCATTGCGCAGATAAACGCAATCTCAAAAATTGCGCATACAAGCTGTCAAGCAAGAGGATGCAACGCTCCATAAGATAGATTTTTTCTAACAAAAGCGCGTCCGGATCATCGTCGTCACTGTCCTTTTCAATCTTAGGCGTACGCAAACTGTTACACGAAAAATCCTCCGCTTTCAAGCTCAACTGCCACGAAAGCTCGTCCTGCTCAAGACGCAACAATGCCCGCGTCACCTTCTTCCCCGTAGCAAGACCAAAACGCGCTTCGCGTAAAGGAGAAAGAGAACCAGAAACAGACGCTGTCTCTAAATTATCTCCTTCACCACCTTGTACCACAATACGCTGCTCCATGAACACAGAAAAAGGCATGCCCTTCGTGTCCACAAATGTCTGCGGTGCCGTGTCGCTCTGATACCACAGCCATGTCAAAAATTCCTGTCCAAGTATAATATCAATGCTCTGTCCAAGATAAGGGCTGTTCATGCTTTACTCCGTTGCAAATTGCGTAGGCTCAAGGCGATCTAATCGCAAAAGAGCATTTTCATCCACAAGCGTGGCGGCAAGGGCATAAGGGGTCATCTGCTCAAGATGCAAATCAAAGGTTTGTGTAAAATATTCTGTAAACATGTCTATCATCTTCCCTTGAGTTGCCGCAAACCATACCACATTCGTGTCTGTCGCCCACAATACATTAAACTCCGCTGGCACAGGAAGAAAACGACTCCGCAAACGCAAAACCACCTGCTCCTTTAGCTCCTTTTTACGCTCTCGACTGATAAATTGTTTATTCTGTTGCGCATTTTTTTCCTTTTCCTCACGCATAGCAAGCGCAAGATGCTTCTTAATAACACCTGCAGGAACGCGCCGCGTATCTAATCGCAAAGAAAATGTCAAATATTCCGCCTTCTGCGGCGGAGCAGTGTGCCACTCAGTATCAAGCATATCCTCAAAACATGTCCAACCAAAGGAACGCTCCTCACTCACATGGTCAATATCTTGAAAGGCAAACTGTTTTAATTTTTCAGGAATTTGTTCCCATAAATCCTTTGGAACATCGTCCAAAATGCGAAAACGGGTGATACTGCAAGAACTGTTAAGCAATCCCATAAATACTCCTCTCAGAAAAAATATACCGTACCCGTACCCTTTTACTCTGTGCGCGCCCTCATGGCAAGCATGGAAATACGCGAAGTCTTGAAAAGGTTTTTTTATTTTTTAAATTTATTTTTTAAGTTTTTTTCTTGGGGGGAAACTTTTTTTAGAAAAAAAAGTTTCCCCCC
>CAYJHT010000194.1:0-4966 GCA_964369615.1 uncultured Desulfovibrionaceae bacterium | reverse complement strand
GGAAACTTTTTTTTCCCAAAAAAAGTTTCCCCCCAAGAAAAAAACTTAAAAAAATAAAAATAAAAAATATCTTTCTTTAGAAACAGCCTTTTTTATGCCATTTCGCGTTGCATATCTCGTTCTTCAGCGCGGCGTTTGAGACTTTCGCGGTGATCGTGGAGTTTTTTTCCTCGTCCTACAGCTATTTCTACCTTGACTTTGCCGTGCTTGAAGTAGAGTTTTACGGGCACGATTGTGAGGCCTTTTTGCTCGCGTTGCATGGCAAGGACATGTATTTCGCGTGCATGGAGCAGGAGTTTTCTGTCGCGTGTGGGATTTTGTGTCACATAGCCTGCATTTTCATAAGGGGCTATGTGTAAGCCAACGAGGTAGGCTTCGTTATTTTTGATATCTACATAGCTGTCCATAAAGCTTACCTTGCCGAGGCGTAAGCTTTTGACTTCTGGCCCTTGTAGGCTTATGCCGGCTTCAAAAAAGTCTTGTAATTCATATAAATGACGTGCTTTTTTATTGCTGGCTATTGTTGCGGGGGATGTTTTTTTTGCCATATATTTTTCCGTTCTCAATGAAGCAGTATTTTTGTACTTTTATTTCATGTATAATCAATGAATGATAGAGGTATAAAACTCTAAATCATCACGCAGGCTTTGCGCTAAGGTATCCGTTACAATATGACGACAGGCCGCCATGTCCGAACTCATGAGCAAGGAATGCGCCATAGAGGAGCAGCCCTCTACGTTTAAGTGTCGAATCAGATGCTTAATGCCGGGGATTGCGCGGGGCGTTGCAGAGACGACGTCAACCCCCATGCCGAGGAGCATGGCAAGGCAATGAGGGTCGGCGACCATTTCTCCGCACACGCTTACTTCGATGCCTTCGCGACGTGCGCAATCAATAACACGTTTAATGGAGCGCGTCACTGCGGGGTGTAGGGGTTGGTGCAGATAGGACACGTGTTTATTTCCGCGGTCGATAGCGAGTAGGTAGTGCACGAGGTCATTGGTGCCGATGCTGAGAAAGTCGCAGTGTTTTGCGAGTGTGTCTGCAATAAGAACGGCGGCGGGCACTTCGATCATGATGCCGATGGGTACATGTGGGGCATATTCGATGCCTTGTGCGCTCAGGTTTTGTTGTACTTCGCCAATGAGATATTTAACGGATTGCAATTCTTCAAAACATGTTATCATTGGCAAAATGATTGACACATTCCCATGCAGGGCTGCTCGTAAAAGAGCGCGTAATTGTGTCCGTAAAAGATTTTTATGGCGCATGCAAAAGCGTATTGCGCGTAAACCCAAGGCCGGATTTTGCTCCTTTAACGCCATTTGCGAATTGAGCATTTTATCCGCCCCTACATCAAGGGTACGGAACACAACTTTTTGCGGCGCCATTTTTTTTGCAACAGTCGTGTATTCCGTGTAAAGTTGTTCTTCAGTGGGGAGGTTACGGCTGCGTAAGTAGGCATATTCCGTGCGATAAAGGCCGATACCTTGAGCACCAAAGGCCGCAAGTTCGCCAAGTTCGGACGCGTTGCCCACATTGGCATAGACTTCGATTGGTACACTGTCGAGGCTTTCAGCGGGCAAGAAGGCACTTTTGCCTACATTTTCTTCCCAATGCCCATACTCTGCTTGTTTTTGGGCAAAATGTGTCAGTTCTTGTTCGTCGGGGCCGATATACACGCAGCCATTGAGCGCATCAACAATGATAAGTTCATTGTCTTTGACGGCTTCTAGGATGCCGGTCACACCTACCATTGCGGGGATGTGTAGGGAGCGTGCAAGTATGGCTGTATGCGATGTAGGGCCGCCCTCTGCCATGAGCAGGGCAAGCATGCTATCTACAGGCAAGTGCAAGGCGTCGACGGGGGACAAGTCCTCTGCCATATGAATACGTGGTGCTTGTGCGCTTCCCTCCAAGGGGTCGTAGCTTTTGCCTGCAAGATGGCATTGTAAGCGTACACCGACTGCCCGCAAGTCAAGAGCGCGTTCTCGTAAATAGGGGTCGTCGATATCTAAAAAAGCCGCACAGAGGGCATCTATGGTTTTTTGTAAGGCCCAAGGCGCGCATAGACGTTGTGTTCTTACACGATCTGTCGCCTCGCCCAAAAGACGAGGGTCACGACTTATCATAATATGCGTTTGAATAAGAGCGCCGTGTTCAGCAAGGTTTTTGGCAATATTTTCCTTTGCTTTTTGTAAATCTTCGCTGACGCACTTCATGGCTTCATGAAGTTTCTCCACCTCGGTGCCGATATCTTCTGGTGAAATAAAATATTCTTCAATAGCGTTTGTATGCTGCGGACGCACCGCCTTACCAATGGCTATGCCGGCGGCGACGGGAGTGCCGTAAAGAAGTGAACGTGCCATGATTATCCTTTAAATTCGTTGAAGAAAAGTTCCGCAATATGAGTCAAGCATCTGTGTGCGTCCTTCCCCTTGGCATAGAAAAAAAGCTCACTGCCGTTCACGGCGCCAAGGGTGAGCATATCAAGGACACTGCGTGCATCGGCGCTATTGTGTTCACAATAGACTTTGATATCTGCAACAAATGGTTCTATTTCTTGGGCAAGGCGGGCGGCAGGGCGTGCGTGCAAACCCAAGGGAGAATGCACAAGCACCTGCAAACATAAACCACGCTCTGTTTCGGTAATATCTTGCTGCATCGAACACCTCTTTTCTGGCTATTTCAAGTCTACAAGGAGCATTGCTTGCCAACAGACCGCCAAGAGCCAGTGTTTCTGCTTACCATCTTGTGCCTATGCTACTTTCTTTGTGGCACCTTGGTCAAGCTGTAATATATTGATATTTCCTTTACGCATTCGTCAGATAAAACCAAGATATTTTAAGGAAAAAACCCATCCAAATATGGTAAATGCCGAGAAAAATGTCGTAAATAATACAAGTTCTCCGGCTAAATGTGCGTCACATCCAAAATGTGCGGCCATGACAAAGGTCGATGTGGCGATGGGGGTGCAAAAATTTATGAGCAGTGCGCCAAGCTCTCCCCCTCGAAAACCCGCAAGAATAAAAATGGGCATCAAAAAAAGAGGTACGAGCACAAGGCGGACAAGTGTAACGATCGCACTTGCTTTAAAATTAAATTTCGCATTGTTAAAACTAAATTGGCCTCCTAATGCAATGAGGGCTATGGGCGTTGCACAGGCGGCAAAATTATCGAGAGGCGTTGCCAGAACTTGTGGTACAGTGATACTAAAATAAGAAAAGACGACACCTAAGAGTGTCGCGATTAAGAGCGGATTTTGACAGACAGAAATAAGGACAGAAAGGACAGAGGGGCGCTCCTTACCATGTTCCCCCATAAGAGAAAGCTGAACAACAGAAATAGAGTTATATACAGGGACGGAAATTGCGATCATGATGGCAGTCGGCGCGAGATGTTCAGCGCCAAACATATTTGTCGCAAGAGGCAGGCCAAAAATAGCAAGGTTTGCCCTGTAGATTCCTTGTACTATGGAGCCTGCCCGCACGCTTGTGGTCAAGCGCGGCACAATAATCCATGAGATGATCACAACTATCAAGATACCCAAGGTGTTATACAAAGCGAGCTTAGGATTCAGGTTTTCGCTGATATTCGACCTATAGGCCGTGTTAAAAAGCGCTATAGGAATGGCGAAGGTGAAGGCAAACTTGCTAAAAATATCTACAAATGCCGCATCCAACTTACCTGCTTTCTTTATATAATAGCCGATTATCACAAAAACAAAGAGCGGCACCACAGCATTTATACTGTATAAGAAATCATTCACATCTGCCCTCAGACTTACAATAAGCATTATTGCTAATTAATGCACTGTATTGTTAAAAAGATTTTTTTTGAAAAGCACTTGGGAGAAAACTTTTTCTCCCCAAAAAAGTTCCCCCCCACAAGCCTTTCAGAAAAAAACAAAACAAACTACTAAAAGAACAACATTTCATGCAAAACACAAGGTTAAGGCTACAAAAAACACTAAAAAAAGCCTAGGAACGCGGCAAAAAGCGACAAGCAAGGCACCGCACAAGAGCCAGACCACACTTCCCCATAAAAGCACGGAAGGCTGCATCGCTTCAGACGCTACACTATAAAGCACGCATGTCACAAAAAGCGCATTCACCATCTTGATGCGTTGGCTCCACTGTATCAAGTTCCACCTGCGCACGTAAAGCAAGGCAGACAGGCCTTGCCGCAAAGCCATAAAGAAGGTCAGTATACGAAAAGTTTGTAAGGAGAGCAACAGAAAGCATGTCCATGCGACAGCAAACCATGGCAGGCCATGAATGACACAAAGAACGGCAAATAAGGCCCATAATGTCAAGAGACTGCCGCTAAAAAACGTATCGCCTAGAGCGGAGAGAGTAGAAAATGTTGTCTGGGAAAGTTCGCGTGCCTGAGAGGGGGTCAGTGTTTTTGCTGCAATCATGGACTCAAGGTGTAAAACCAAGGCTACAAGCAGTGGCATCATGACCGCGTGCGAATTACAATGCGGCAAAGCACGCTCACGCGCTTCTTCCAAGCTTTGTGCGTCTTTGTGTAGAGCGACAAGGCCGGGGTCAAGCGCATAAAGCAATCCCAGATGCTGCATGCCGCGCGTTGTCATTGCCGCACCTATAAAAAAAGTACGCATATAGCATTGCAAGGACACAGCACGTGAAATAGGCAATGAAAGGGACGCCATCAACATAATCTCCTAGGGGGTGTTTCTAAGGAAACGCTGATTTAATGCCTTTTTGTCCTTTAACTGCGTCAAGCTCATCTCGCGAAACACTTATATATATCTAATATACCGCGTGCTTCTCGAAATTCGCTTTCCTTGTTAAAGAACAAAAATTCGATTAAATCAGCGTTTCCCTAAATCAGTTCTTTTGCATTTTGTCACTCTTTTGAAGAGTCAAAACCGAGTTTTTTGTAAACAATACAAAAGACCATTTTTACTCTTCCATTCGAGAGCGCCGATTGTCTAGCTAAA
>CAYJHT010000193.1:0-4982 GCA_964369615.1 uncultured Desulfovibrionaceae bacterium | reverse complement strand
TTTAGCGGATGTCAAGGCCATGGAAGACTCCGGGGCAAATTAGAATGACGTGTATATAAAATACGCAGCCTGCTTTTTTAATACCTGCCCATGTTAAAGAACAAAAATTCGATTAAATCAGCGTTTCCCTAAATAAATTCTTTTGCATTTTACCACTCTTTTGAAGATGTCAAACAGTTTTTTTATATAAAAATACAAAACATCTTTTTCTTTTTCATTCGAGAGCGCCGATTGTCTAGCTAAACAGTTGGTTTTTTTGAAGGGGGGACCTGCCCGAAGGGTGCCGAAGGCATAGCCGTTAGGCGAGGAACGGGTCTTACGGATACAGAGAGCAGAGCTGTGAGGGGAAAGCTTTTTTCCCAAAAAAAGTTTCCCCCCACATGCTTTAAAAAAACACATGAGAATATCGTGTTACTTTCAGATACTCACAAAAATTTTCCTTGCTCTTTTACAGAACACCTTGTAAAAAACGAAAGAGGTAGGCAGGAATACTACTTTCCTTAAAACCTGCTCCGATTCAGTTTTTTGTCTTTTATTCCAAATGTCGGCATGAATTACGCCTCTAGCGTCCGTGCCGCAGCGTATGTTAATAGTCGCATCCGCATAACCCCATCACTGCGCCTTTCGCTGTTTGACCACAAGGTACGCAGCTTGCTCGGTGATTTGTTTTTTGAGGAGAATTCATGAACAAAAGCATCGCGCTTACCATTGTGGCAGTCATACTCCTTGGTATGGGACTGGTACTTTTTAACGAATATACATCCCAGCCCCCCATGCCGCTTCTGGCAGGCACTACGCCACCTGCCCCCATACAAAGCGCTCCTCCAAAAGTTGCCCCAGAAATTTCCCCAGAAAAGCCTGATTCATTAGGGACTCACTCTGTGACGCCAGCCCCTACACCACATGTCACACAAGCAACAACGCCACCTGCTGTGCATAACGACGCAAATACACATCTCCCCGCGCCCTTCGCACCGAGCACATCACCAGTAGCACAAAACACACACACTACTCTCGCGCCTCCCCCCCTCGCCACTGCACCTTCTGATATCACAACAACGACACCAGAGCCAGCGCCATCACCAGTAAAAAGCCCTTCCCCTCTCCATAATACCGACGGCACCACTCACGCAACCAGTGCAGAAACAAATCTAAAAAACCAAGAAGACGAGCAAGAAAGCACTCTACTCAGCGCACCAACTCCCACACAAAATATCGCTAAAGAACAAAGTCCTCCAGAAGAAGTTCCCGTGCTTATTGCAGAAGAAGTCATAACAAACACCGAACCAGAAACAACGCCACCTCTTGCACAAACTCCGCCTCAACCTGAGCTCACGCCCGTACAAACACCCCCCCAAGAAGAACCAAAAGTTTCATCCACTGCAACAAATCGTATCGAAGATATTTCTATACTCTCTATCGGCAATGGCGTCACAGTGCGCTTGAAGTGCACAAAGCTTCCCATCTTTGGGCACATGCTTTTAACATCCCCCGATAGAGTCGTCCTTGATCTTAACGGCACATGGGATGTAAAAACGCCCACCATCAAAGAGAATGAATTTGTCTATAATATCCGCGTAGGACAGCAAAAACGAGGTACCCGAATCGTTATTGATTTACGCAAGGCGCCTAAAGACGTGCGCTACCTCAAGTATGAGCAAACGGACCTTGATGTACGTATCCGTTAACGATGATTCTTATGTATCATAAAAAAATCCAGATAGAAATATCTGGATTTTTTTATGATGTATGTCCGCGCATCAGCTAACCCGGATATTTCACAATCTGGGGGAGGGGGAGAACCTTTTCCTCAGAAAAGGTTCCCCCTCCCCCAGATTATGAAATGTGTGGGCTAAAGCTTTTGCAAAATACATAAAAAACCATTGCCGATCTTATCATCAACCGTATGGCATTCCACCACATTCCAGTGCATAGCACGGCACAAGTCAAGAAATGATTCTGTTGTCCAGACACTTAAGTGACAGTGGGCTGCGCCTGCATCAGTCTTTATGGCTTTATAGCCTTCAGGGGCAATGCCATCCTTTATTATTGTAAGATATTTTCTGGGCAGTGGATTGCTATACGAAGCATGTTCCCATTCGCAGTAAGCAAAATCTTCTATTTTAAGGCGTCCTTCGTGTCTATCATAGAGTTCTTGTAAGGGTGTTACTGCTCTTTGTCTATCAAATGTCCTGTCTTTATGCGGCACAATTAAAGCAACATAGCCCCCCTTTTTAACAATACGAAACCATTCCTTAACAGCTTTAATTGGGTCGAAAAAATGTTCGAGTACATAGGAATTTATGACATAATCAAGGCTGTCGCTACGAAAGGGCAATGCATCACCAAGAGCCACGACGTTTACCTGTGCAGGCGTATGCACACTTCCTTTTTGCCAAAAATCTTCATGCTCTGCCTTATAGTCAACATTCATATAAAAGCTACTTGTTCGTTCAAGACCAAAAGAATTTTGGCTGGAGGCACCAATTTCTACACCCCGCAAGCCGTCAAGATACTGGTGCATTATCTGTGACTCAGGGAATTTTTCACACACTAAAGGATTATTTGCTCGATAGTTCATTACTTCATTCTGCATGCAAATAAAATCTGCATAGGCATCTTTTGAGACATATTTCATAGGGAGGGGATTCTTTCTCCCTGATCGTGCCCTTGCTTCGAGATGTGCGTCAATAAGGCGTGCCAAATCAGGATTGTACTGCGCCAACAGCTGTCGTGTTTTTGTGAGTCCCTCATAATTCATCTGCATGTCGTGCAGACTCTGAAGCTTGATGAGGGGTGAATGATTTTCCAAAAGAAAGCACGGTGCCTTCGTGGGATTGCGATCTCGTAAGCCTCGTAAAATAGTTTCGTTACGAGAAGGAATTGGAAGATATATATCGCTGCGAAAACCTACTCTGCATAATTTTTTCGCAAGGGGCAGTTCATATTTTATAATGACTGTATTTCGGCGTATGCCCTCGTGCATACCTTCAAATAGTTCTAAAAAAACTTTGTGCTTCAGCACTTGATTTCGGAAAACAAGAAAAAATGACTGCAAATGTTCGACTATTTCAACACTTAGGGTTATCCCCCAGAAGTCTAATTCACGTTTACCCATTGTTTGAAACATCTCCTCAAAGGGGACAACAGGCCCAATGCATGAGTCATTGCACAAAACAAGTTCTTCTATATTCTCAAGACCAATAGCCTGATCCAAAAACTGAATGCCGCGCTTATAGGAACCAAAATCATATTCTTTATGGCGTTCGCAAGCTACATATTGCACAAATGGTGCAAGCTTTTTCAGCTCATCGGGTAAAATAGGACTGTCCGCAATGAAGACAATATAGTCAGAGATTTTTTTTAAGCCACGCAAATAATATAAGATATACGGTGCAATGACACCATCTCGCAAAAACGCGGCAAAGACGACGGCGCGTTTTGCAGTTTTTCTTCGCGCATCCGCAGAAAATGTATGGATAACATTTTGACATTGGACAGGAAATTGCAAGTCTGCCAAATTGTCATTGTGAATGCAAAAACGCATATGCCAAAAAGGATGCATGTTGACATCAAGGATTTCAGGATAGGTCTCGATATATTTTTTCACATCAAAATGCCTGCTTGGGTTTCTCCCTTCACGCCAGCCTTGTTCCATAAAATGCTGCAGCGCGTCAACGTTCAAAGCCGCCACATCTGGATTTTGCGCCAAATACCATTGTGCGTCAAAAAACCGCAGTTCTCCATTTTCTTGCTTTGCATGCTCTTGTGCCTTATTCATTTTTGCTTTCCTTCTTTAAACCAAGTGCGATACCTATAAAAATCAAACTTCCCGCCGTAAGTAGGACAGTATCAACAGTCTCACCCAGAATATATTGTGAAAAAATCATGCCTACAATAGGTGTTGCCAACAGCCCGAGTGAGGTTACAATGGCAGACAACTGTTTATTTACAACAGTCATTGCCCAAAAACCAAAAGCAGTTGCCAAAAGGCCACTATACGCCAGTTGCCAGCCAAGCGCCGTGCTCCATGCTATCTGCATAGATCCTTCAATACACCATGCGCACACTGCAGATAAGGCGGAGGCCAACAAAATTTGCCAGGAGACAAGTTGAAAAGGCGTTGAGTGCCATTGCACACATTTAATACCTATAATCGTCACTGCCCATGAAAGGGAAGCTATCAATAAAAGAGCGTGCCCCCACAGTGCTTGCGTGCTCTCTATCCCCATCAATGAAGGAGCAAAAAGTATTCCGACACCAACAATACCCAGCACAACACCTAGAATACGCCACATATGTACAGGTTCTCTCAAAAATATAATTGCCGCAGGCGTCACCCAAAGCGGCGTCGTGTACCCAAGCACAACAGAGCGCCCCACAGAAATATATTGCAAGCCCACAGCCATAAGCGTGGCGAAAATTGTCATGTGAAACACACTCACAATCACAATAGCAGGCACATCACGTCGCGCAGGCACAACACACTGACGTGTCACAATCTGCAAAATAAAAAGTGCCACTGCTGCAATAAGACAGCGCAAAGCATTTGACCATATAGGCTGCACAGACGCAACAATAAATTTTGTCACCGTCCAGTTCACAGCCCACACGATGACAACGAAAAAAAACAATAGAAAAGCATATTTTCTCTTCATAAAGCTCTCCAATGGGTATATTGTTTTGAGTATTTTGCATGCAAGCATAATAAAAAAGCGTATTGTCGCATACAGTAACTTTGTGTTCTCAAATATTTTTTGAAAACGCTGTGGCATGACCACATATCTTTACACGTCATTCTAACCCGGATATTTCACAAGCAGGGGGAGGGGGAAAGCTTTTCTGAAGAAAAAGAACTGCTCAATAAAATGAGTTAATTTATACTATTACATAAAATATATTCCTTATTAGCCATGAGACAGCGCCGTTTGTCTAGCTAAACAGATGGTTTTTTTGAAGGGGGGTTTGGGGGGAAACTTTTT
>CAYJHT010000192.1:2817-4994 GCA_964369615.1 uncultured Desulfovibrionaceae bacterium | reverse complement strand
CAGTTTGAAGGTTCACAGTTATCGCCTGAGAGTGCAGAAAAACTTTTAGAAAAACGCGTGGCTTTTTTTCATCAGAAATCGCCAACGACCTAGTGCCTTGTAAAATCTAAAAACACTCTTAAATGAAATGCCGCTTTTTAAAACATGTTAAAAAACACCTTTTCAAATCTTCCATTAAAAAGCGCCAACTATCTAGTTAAACAGATGTTTTTTTTGAAAGGGGGTTTGGGGGACGTGTGCCCTTCAGGGTGAAACTTTTTTTTCCCAAAAAAAGTTTTCCCCCAAGAAGAAAAAAAGTTTTCCCCAAACCCCTTTCAAAAAAACTCATCAGAATTGTTGCGATTTTATGTGGCAACAGCACATTCTTAACCAAGTGAAATAAAATATGCTTGAACTTATTATTTTTGCCAGTGGCGCTCTTATTATGGTGCTTGAGATGGTAGGAGCACGGGTTATGGCGCCTTATCTTGGGACATCCGTCGTCGTGTGGACAAGCCTTATAGGCGTTGTGCTTGCCTGTCTTGCAGTGGGCGCGTTCTTGGGTGGACGCTTAGCAGACAAAAACCTATCGCCGCGAATGCTTTCGCGTATTCTTGCAGGTGCGGGTTTAGGCTGCACTTTGACGGCTATTGCCCATGGTGCGGTGGGCAGTCTTGTGACGAGCGCTATCGGAAATATTTATATGGCGGCTGTTGCAGCTGCAATTGCGCTTTTTGCTTTTCCTGCGGTACTCTTTGGCATGATTTCTCCTTATATTATTCGTTTGCGCTTGGCAGATATTGCGACATCCGGCGCAACTGTGGGACGCCTTTACGCCTTGTCAACGACAGGCAGTATTGTCGGGACATTCTTGGGTGGTTTTGTACTTATTTCTTTTTTTGCAAGCACATATATTTTATTGGGAACGGCGGCGTCCATGGTGATTTTATCACTCTTAGCCTATCGAGAGCAGAAGAGTCATGTACTGTCTTCGCTCATGTTGCTTGTAACTTTGCCGATTATGGCCTTTGTTCACGGCGCGCAGGAGGACAGTTTTATTGCTATGGGCATCTATCCTACCCAAGAGACACCCTATAGCAGTATTCGCGTATGGGAAGGGCGTGGGGAGGACGAACGCCTTGTGCGTCTTATGGCAACGGATCCGGGCTATGCGCAGTCGGGCATGTACATTGATAATCCGACAGAATTACTTTTTGATTATACGCGTTTTTATGCACTTGGCACAGCGCTCTTTCCCAAGGCGCACGAGGTTCTTATGCTTGGGGGTGGGGGCTATTCCATTCCTAAATGGCTCTTGGCAGGGCATGGCGGTCTTGACAGTGCAGCCTTGCGTGTGGACGTTGTAGAGTTAGATGCGGGCATGACACGTGTAGCAAAAGCCTCCTTTGCGTTAAAGGACGACCCTCGAATGCGTATTTTTCATGAAGACGCGCGTCGCTATGTGAATAGGAATACACAAAAGTATGACCTTGTCTTTGCGGACGTGTTTAATTCTCATTATTCCGTTCCCTTTCATATGGGCACAGTGGAGGCCGCACAGGCTTTGCGCCGCGCAGTTGATGATGACGGCGCACTTATTATGAATATTATTTCTGCTTTTTCCGGTGCGGATGCGGCGATGTTCCATAGTATTTATGGCGCACTTGCGCAAGTATTTCCTGAATTGTATGTTTTTGCGGTGGACAGGAACATGCCGCGAACGTCGGTACAGAACTTCGTAGTGCTGGCTTTGCCAAGGGCGCGTCCTGATATTGCGCAAATAGTGCAGATGGATCCTGCTATGGCGCCATTTTCTTCACACATTCAAGATATGCTTGCTTCACAAGTGCGCGAGACACCTGAGTTGACGGTGGCATATTTGCGCGATGATTTTGCACCTGTGGAGCGTTATGCGCAATCGCTCTTGAAAAAATAAGCAATGTAATATGCGCATCTTATTTTGAATGACTGTGATTGTGCCCTTGACAGAGGCGACACTTTTCTTCATATTCCCGCTTTCTATGTCATGACTTTTATATGTTGTAGGCCATGAAAATGCCCTGACAATGTCCTTGGAGATTTTATGAGCGACGATAAAAATTATAAGAAAACCTTGAACCTTCCCGTAACCCGCTTTCCTATGAAGGCGAACTTGATACAAAAAGAGCCTGAAATGCTGAAGGCATGGGAAAAAATAG
>CAYJHT010000192.1:0-2807 GCA_964369615.1 uncultured Desulfovibrionaceae bacterium | reverse complement strand
TAGACGCATATGCCAGTATGGTAAAGGCTGCGAAGGCGCAAAAAAAGGAGCCTTATGTGCTCCATGACGGCCCCCCCTATGCCAACGGGCATATACATATGGGAACGGCGCTCAATAAGATTCTTAAAGATATTATTGTAAAATCACAAAATATGCAGGGTCATGCCGCTGAATATGTACCAGGATGGGATTGTCACGGTCTGCCCATTGAATTAAAGGTGGAACATGAGCTTGGCGAAAAGAAGAAGACGCTTCCTGCCCATGTCGTGCGCAAGGAATGTCGGAAGTATGCGGCAAAGTTCATTGATATTCAGCGTAAAGAATTTAAGCGCTTAGGCGTTTTTGGCACGTGGGAAGAGCCATATATGAGTATGGACCCGGGCTATGAAGCTGCTACTGCGCATGCGCTGGCAGATGTGTCCGGTGCAGGCAATCTTGCACGAAATAAGAAGCCTATTTACTGGTGCTGTTCGTGTCAGACAGCCTTAGCTGAAGCAGAAGTGGAATATGACAACCACACTTCACCATCTATTTTTGTCCGCTTCCCCCTGCATGATGAGACTGTAAAAAAGATATTTCCGCAGGCAGAAGTGGCAAAAACTTTTGTCGTTATCTGGACAACAACGCCGTGGACATTGCCTGACAATATGGCTGTATGCGTGCATCCTCAATACACATACGCCCTCGTACAACACGAAGACAGTTTCTATGTGCTTGCTAAGGAACTTGTGGAGAGCTTTACGACGACGCTCGGATGGGAGGAGTTCACTGTGTGCGCCGAAGTTGAGGGCGCACAACTTGAGGGACTCAAAGCGCAACATCCTTTCTATGACCGTCCTTCCCCTGTGGTCTTGGGCGAGCATGTGACACTGGACGCAGGTACAGGCTGTGTCCATACTGCGCCCGGACACGGTCGCGAAGACTATGACGTCGGGCTTAAATATGGCCTTGATATTTACTCCCCCCTCGATGATTCGGGGCGATTCCTTGAAAGCGTGGGCTTTTTTGCAGGCCTGACAGTCTTTGAAGCAAATCCCAAGGTCATTGAAAAATTGGAGGAAATCGGCAATCTTTTAAACGCAAAGAAAATCACGCACTCCTATCCTCATTGCTGGCGCTGTAAGAAACCTGTCATCTTTCGCGCCACAACGCAGTGGTTTATTGGTATGGAAAAAAATGCCCTACGCCAGCGTGCCTTGGATGCCATTCGCAACAAGGTACAGTGGATTCCTACATGGGGCGAGGAGCGGATTTATAATATGATTGAGCAACGCCCTGACTGGTGCATTTCGCGCCAGCGTCAGTGGGGTGTGCCCATTGTGGCCTTATTATGCGAATCGTGCGGGCATGCATGGCATGATGCGTCGTGGATGCACGAAATGGCAGAGCGATTTTCGCGCCATGCGACCGGCTGTGACTATTGGTATGAGAGCGACATTGCCGATGTGGTGCCCGACGCCTTGGCCTGCCCTGAGTGTGGCGGCTCTAAATGGAAGAAAGAAACAGATATCTTGGACGTCTGGTTTGATTCCGGCACAAGCTTTGCTGCTGTTGTTGAAAGGCGCAAGGAATGTCGCTTCCCCGCAGATTCGTACTTAGAAGGCTCCGACCAGCATCGCGGCTGGTTCCATTCCTCCTTACTCGCTTCCATTGCCACGCGCGAAACGCCGCCATATAAGGCTGTGTTGACGCACGGCTATGTGGTGGATGGTGAAGGGCGCAAAATGTCGAAATCCATCGGCAATGTCATTGCACCGCAAGAATTGATTGACAAATTTGGTGCGGAAATAATCCGTCTATGGGTCTCTTCTGTGGAGTATCGCGAGGATATTCGTATTTCAGATGAAATACTCTTGCGCCTTGTGGATGCCTACAGACGCATTCGCAATACCTGTCGCTACTTGCTCGGCAATATCAATGATATGACAGAAGCAGACCTTGTACCCGTGCACAACATGGAGAGCCTTGACAGGCATGCACTCGACGTTGTGGGACGCGCATATATACGCATGCAAGAAGCCTACGCTTCTTTTGAGTTCCATAAAATTTATCACACCTTACACAACCTGTGCGCCACAGACCTGTCCGCCACCTACTTGGACATTTTGAAGGATCGCTTATACGCATCCGGCACAACGAGCCGTGAACGGCGTTCAGCACAAACGGCGCTCTTCCATATACTATCGCTCTTGACGCGCACCATGGCTCCCGTCTTGAGCTTCACGGCGGAAGAAGTCTACAGTCACACACCTGAAGCCCTGCGCACGAGCGATGTGCAAACGGTTTTTGCACTGCCTGCACTGTCCGTAGATGAGGCAAAGGATTTTCTTTTGAGCGATACAGAGCGTGCTCATTGGGACACGGTCTTTGCCGTTCGCGCTGCCCTTATCCGCGCCATTGAACCATTGCGCAAGGACGGCACCATCGGACACTCCCTCGATACACGCGTGACGCTCTACGCCTCTGCTCCCATGCGCGAAGCCTTAACGCAAACAGGTGTGGACATGCGCTCCGTCTGTATTATTTCGCAATATGTGGAAGCGGATTTCGACACTGCCGACGTGCCCGCACACGCCTTACGCCCTGAAGACATTGACGGTATCGCCATTTTAGTAGAAAAGGCGCAAGGGGAGAAGTGTGAGCGCTGTTGGATTTACAGCACAGAGCTTGGTACCCACGCAGAGCATCCGACGCTCTGCCCGCGCTGCACTGCGGTTTTGACGCTGTAGTTATTGGAGTTGTTTTTAAATAAAGTGAATTTTATGAAAGGCTTGTGGGGGGAAACTTTTTTTGGAAAAAAAAAGTTT
>CAYJHT010000191.1:0-4998 GCA_964369615.1 uncultured Desulfovibrionaceae bacterium | reverse complement strand
AAAAAATAAAAAAAGTTAAAAAAAATAAAAAAAGTTAAAAAAAATAAAAAAAGTTTTCCCCGAAGCCCTTTCAAAAAAACAAAATTAGAATGCCGTGCTTCTGCATATGGTTTACAAAAAAAATACTGGACAGACGGAGCGTTTGGGGCTATTTGGGATGCAGTGTTTATTTTATGAAGGAGATAATCATGGCGCACAAAAAAATTGAGCGTAAAAAAGAATTGGACCGCCGCCGTAAACGTCGTGCAGAACGACTGAAGCAACGCGTCCGTGAAGCCAAGGCTGCGAAGTAGTTTTTCAGCCGTTTTCACAGAAGTGAAGTCAAATATTTTATATGTCTTTACGACAAAGCGATGCGCAAGTCCACACAATTACAGAAGTATTCTGTGGGCTTGCGCCTCTCTTTTTTGTTTTCTTGACACTGTTATCATCAGCTTTTTTTGCAGGAAATATCATGCCTATTTATGAGTATCAATGCCCACAGTGCCACGCTGTTTTTGAAGAGTGGCTTAAAGTAAGCGATGCGGGTGAAAAAAACACCGCACCCTGTCCTCATTGTGACGCTGTTTCACCACATATTATTTCTAACACCGCCTTTGTCCTAAAGGGGGGAGGATGGTATGTGACAGAGTACGGAAACAAAAAAAGTGCTTCACAAGATGCAGCGAGCGTAGCGACACAAGGTGCGGATAAGGGGAGTGAGAAAGGCGCTGAGAATGTCTCTGAAAAAGCGCCTGAAAAACAATCCGTGGCGCATGCTGAGACGCGCGCAGGAGAGAATGTCTCAGCAGCAACATCGTCCGGCGCAAAGACGCCCAGCACGTCAGACGGCGTCACAAAAAATACCGCTTGCGAACGCGCGGCGGCATCATAAAAAATAATAAGGATAGCTTGCCATGATTGAAAGATACAGCCGTGCAGAAATGAGTGCTTTGTGGACTTTGGAGAACCGATATCGTGCGTGGTTACAAGTCGAACTTGCTGTGTGTGAAGCATGGCACGAACTTGGACGTATTCCGCATGATGCCATAGAAAATATTCGTAAAAAATCGCGATTTGACGTCAATCGGATTCTCGAAATTGAAGAGACAACGCGCCATGATGTCATTGCTTTTTTGACCTCGGTTGAGGAAAATGTGGGACCAGATGCGCGCTATATCCATCTTGGTTGCACGTCATCAGATATTGTTGACACCGCCAATGCCGTTTTATTGACACAGGCTGGTCAAATGCTCATAGAAGATGTGGAAAAGCTTTTATTGAGCATTCGCGCTTTATCGTTGCAGTGGAAGGGCACCATGTGTATGGGGCGCACCCACGGCATTCACGCAGAGCCTACGAGCTTTGGGCTCAAGATGGCTGGTTACTATACAGAATTTACTCGCCATCTTGAAAGATTACGTCTGGCTACCGAAAATATTCGCGTAGGCAAATTATCGGGCGCTGTGGGAACTTATGCTTTCTTAAGTCCAGATGTGGAAGCGCGCACGATGAAGCACTTGGGGCTTGAGGTTGACCCACATTCAACGCAGATTGTCCAGCGTGACAGGTATGCGCAATTTTTTACGACGCTCGCTATTATGGGCGGCGGGATTGAGCGTCTTTGCGTGGAGTTGCGACATTTACAACGTACTGAGGTTGGCGAGGTGGAGGAAGGCTTTGCCAAGGGGCAGAAGGGCTCTTCTGCTATGCCGCACAAAAAAAATCCAATTTCTCCTGAGAATATGACGGGCTTGTCGCGCTTATTGCGCAGTAATGCCTTGGCAGCTATGGAGAATCAGGCATTATGGCATGAACGCGACATAAGTCATTCGTCTGTGGAGCGTGTTATTATGCCGGACTCTACTATTCTTGCGGACTACATTTTGCATCGCCTGACGGGCTTGTTGCATAACTTGGTGGTCAAGCCTCAAAAAATGCAAGAAAATATAAAGCGCTCTCTTGGACTTTTCTTTTCGCAAAGGGTGCTTACAAAGCTTATTGACACAGGTCTTCCGCGTCAAAAAGCTTATGAAATGGTGCAGCGTGCTGCGATGAATAGTTTTGAGAATAAGTTGCCTTTTTCGGATGTTGTGCATGCCGACACAGAGATTATCACGCATCTTGACAGAACAATGCTTGCGCAAATATTTGATATAGGCTATTATTTGGAGCACGAAGAAGAGATTTTTACACGCATTTTTAAGGATGCGCCTGCACGTTGATTGGTATAATACATTGAAAATAAAAAATTTTCTTTGTATTTGAGTGAAAATTATTATCCTTATTGCCGTGAGGAATGTCTATGCTTGAATTAAAACGTCGCCTAGCTCGTATATTGTTGGAAAAATCCTACAGAGAAGGGGATTTTGTCTTGTCATCCGGTCGCCGCAGCGACTACTATTTTGACTGCCGCGTAACCGCCCTACATCCGGAAGGCGCGCACCTCATAGGGACACTTTTTTGTGACCTTCTTTCCTCTGTAGACGTAAAGGGCGTTGCCGGAATGAGCCTTGGGGCTGATCCCTTAGTATCTGCAACCACAGTTCTTTCCCACCAACAAGGGCGACCCTTGGCAGGGCTTTTAGTGCGCAAACAGGCTAAAGCACATGGGACTGGTCAATATGTAGAAGGAATGGGGAATTTTAACCAAGGCGACCCTGTTGCCATGCTTGAAGACGTTGTCACAACTGGCGGCTCCTTACTGACGGCCTGCGAACGTATTGAGGCTGTTGGTCTGCGTATTGTCACCGTGTGTACGATTTTAGATCGTGGTGAAGGCGGCCGCGAAGCGCTGAAAGAAGCGGGTTATGACCTTGTTTCTCTGTTCACGCGTGAAGAGTTGGTGCGCTTAGGACAAGAATGAGCGATGCGTACGATAGGTGTTAAAAGAAATGTGTAAAAAAATGCTGCTGGCGCGCTTCAAAAAACTTGTGAGCATGCTTTGCCCCTTGCAAAACGTGCGCTTTGTCGTATGTTTTTGTGTGCTGAGTGCGACTGCCTTGCTTTTTCTCCCTTCCGCTCATGGCCAAACAACGCAAAGTCCTGCGTGGGAAACGCAAATTTTTGATGAGGCCTTGCCTGCGCGCGTTGTCGCTGTAGATAAGAACCAGCAGCAATTTTACCTTTTTGAGAAAAAAAGTCCTCTTAAACTCTCTTTGAACTATCCTTGCACCACAGGCCAAGTGGAAGGCGATAAACAAAAAATCAATGACAAAAAAACGCCTGAAGGCGTGTACTTTGTCGAATACAAGATATCTAGCGGCCTTGATTTTAAAGAATATGGCGGCATAGCTTATACACTCAACTATCCAAACCCCGTAGATAAATTGCGTGGCAAAACAGGCTATGGTATCTGGATTCACAGCAAGGGAGAAGGCATCTCCCCTCGCATTACGCGCGGATGCATTGCCTTGGATCTGGACAATATCGCCGAAGTTGGCCCCCTGTTGACGCCGGGAACCCCGGTAGTCGTAGCCGACAGTCTTGTTGATAATATTCAAGCATTGAGTGAAGAGGCGGACGAGGCAAGTGTTGCTCGTCATTTGCGTTTGCGTATGGAGCAATGGACTAGGGCGTGGGCGAGTCGATCTGAAGATTTTTTTGAATTTTATAATCAAGCTGCCTATACCCGTGCTATGCCGGAAAGCTTTAAGGCTTTTCGTGCAAACAAAGAAAGACTCTTTAAAATCTTAAAATGGATAAATATCTTTAACAGAGAAGTCTATACACTGAAAGGACCGGGCTATTGGGTGACGTGGTCTGAGCAATTTTACAGAGCGCCAAATCTCTCGACCGAAGGGATACGCCGTTTATATTGGCAGCGTGGCGAGGATAAGCAGTTTCGTATTGTGGGTATGGAATGGATTCCGCGCAATGTGGGTATGCAGGCGGCGTATGAGAAGGGGCAGCTTGTTGCTAGGGCGGAAGATTTTGCGACGGATGCGGGTTCGGCTTTGGAGCTTGCGCAGGTGCAGGGGGATGATCCGGTGCAGGGTGAAAAGCCGCTTTTACCGCCTTTACTTATGCCCGAACAGGCAGTCAACGAACAGGCAGACAACGAACAGGCAGACACCGAACAAATTTCCCCTTTGCAGGCAGAGGCTGATGTACAAGCAGCACCCGATACGCATGTACAAACAGCGCAAATACAACAACTTGCGCCGCACCCCCTCGCCCAAGCCACTACTCGCATGACGCCTACAAATCAAGAGCAAAGCACAAACGCAGGCGCAGTCTCCGAAACAGAGCGCAAAACCTTGCAAAAGCACGTGCTCTCATGGGCAGGAGCATGGCAAAAATTACAATTACAAGAGCTCATTACATTTTACGACTCTAAACATTACGGTTCCGTAACAAACTTGCCACACAAGCAAAGCTACACCTCACTCAAAGCCGAACTGGCGCAACGCGTGCACCTACCTTGGGTTGAAATCATGCAAAATCCCGCACGAGTAGAACGCTCTGGCAAATACATGACAACACGCTTTAATCAATGGATATATGCTCCGGGAAAACTGCCCTCGGAAGGAGAGCGTACACTCTACTGGCAGCAAAGCACAAGCGACAAACCCGCAACACAATGGCGCATCGTCGGCTCCCATTGGGAAGAAAAAAAACTTGATATGAGTGTGCTCTACTTGGGCAAAATAAGTGATTCTGTCAAAGCATGGGTGCAAGACTGGCGCAAAGATTGGCTCGCCGCAGAGATCGACACATACGCCACGCATTATGCCCCACACGCACGTCAGGCAGGACGTACAAAAACCGCTATGCTGAAACAAAAACGCGCCCTCTGGCAAAAGGCCGCGCCAGCAACAATACAATTACACGGCATTCGAGTGCAACTCGACAAAGACGGTATACGCGTGGATATGACGCAAGTCTACAAGGATAAAAACGGAAGCGGAGATAAAGGCGTAAAAACACTTATACTACAGCCGTATAGCAAAGCTCCCGGCCAAAGAACATGGCGCATCGTACGAGAGGAATGGGAAGAGCAGTAAAACAAAAATACCT
>CAYJHT010000190.1:0-5011 GCA_964369615.1 uncultured Desulfovibrionaceae bacterium | reverse complement strand
ACATATGAGCAAACGCTTTTAAGAAGCTTGCCCGCAAATATCATCCTGATTTGAATCAGGGGGATGCTAAGGCTGAAGAAAAATTTAAGGAAGTCAATGAGGCTTACGAGGTACTCAAGGATCCCGAAAAGCGTAAGTTGTATGACAGGCTCGGGAAAGACTGGCAACATGGGCAGCAGTTTAAGGGCGCGCCGGGCTTTGAGAATTTTAATTTCAATGGTCAAGGCTTTGGGGGCGGTGGTGATTTTTCCGATTTCTTTGAAGCTATTTTTGGTCAAGGCTCTCAAGCAGGGCGCGGTCAACACTTTGGCCCTGACCCCTTTGGCGGTTTTTCGCGCAGACAACGTCGTGGACGTGATGTGGAGTCAGAGATTTCTGTCAGCCTTGAAGACGCCTTTCACGGCGCACGGCGCACAGTGAATGTCGGTGGACGCAGTCTTGAAGTGAGCATTCCCGCAGGTATCAAGGCAGGCACAAAATTGCGCCTGACCGGAAAGGGAGAAGCCGCCCCCGGTGGTGTTGCAGGTGACTTATTTTTGCGTATTTCTTATGCTGAGCATGCGCATTTTACGGTGGACGGGCAGAATCTTAACTATGACGTCCCCTTAACGCCGTGGGAAGCGACTCTTGGCGCAGATGTGCGCATACCTACACTTGATGGCGCTCTTGAAATGCATATTCCGGCTGGCGCTTCGTCGGGGAAGCGTTTTCGTTTGCGAGGCAAGGGCATGGGCTCCGGCGGCGCGCGAGGTGATGTGATGGTGCGCGTCATGATAAAGGTGCCGGCCGTGCTGACGGATGAAGAACGCGCTTTGTGGGAACAATTGGCAGAAATATCCTCCTTCAAAGCACGCGACGAATAAGAGATGTCCTCGAATAGTCGAGGCTGTCATGACTATTTGATTGAATGGAGTGTATATATATGGATTTGAATAAATTTACCGAAAAAGCGCGCGAAGCTATTAATGATGCGCAGAATCTTGCTGTCGGCATGCAGCATGCAGATGTCGATGTTGACCATGTGGCATTAGCCTTGATACAGCAGGAAAAAGGTATTGTTCCTCGTATCTTGGAGCATATGGGCATCAATGTGCGTGCTCTGGAAGTGGCGGTAGACGGCATTTTACGCAAACGTCCGAAGGTGATGGGGGCAGGTGTTGATACAAGCAAAATTATGGTGACACAGCGCGTTGCGAAGGTCTTGGCTGATGCGGATGCCGAAGCAAAACGCATGAAGGACGATTATGTCAGTGTCGATCATATGTTTGCTATGCTTGCCGACCAGCCTGTGGCAACACCTCTAGGGACGGTGTGGCGCGACTATAAAATTACACGTACAAGCTTTGGCGCGGCGATGGAAGCCTTGCGCGGCGGCGCACGGGTGACAAGTGCCAATCCGGAACAAACCTTTGAAGCCTTAAGCAAGTACGGTCGCGACCTTGTAGAGGCTGCACGCCTTGGTAAAATGGATCCCGTCATCGGTCGCGATGCGGAAATTCGCAGAGTTATTCGTATTTTATCGCGCAGAACAAAGAACAATCCCGTGCTTATTGGTGAGGCGGGTGTGGGGAAGACTGCCATTGTTGAAGGACTTGCTTTTCGCATTGTGAATGGCGATGTGCCGGAAGGATTGAAGGGGAAATCTCTCTATGCCTTGGACATGGGCGCCCTTGTGGCAGGTGCCAAGTATCGCGGTGAATTTGAAGAGCGCCTTAAAGCCGTACTTGCGGAAGTGGAACGCTCTGAAGGCAATATCATTCTCTTTATTGATGAATTGCATACTATTGTTGGCGCGGGCAAGACGGAAGGCTCTATGGACGCTGGAAACTTGCTTAAACCCATGCTGGCACGAGGGGAATTGCACTGCGTTGGTGCGACAACCTTGGATGAGTACAGAAAATATATTGAAAAGGACCCTGCCCTTGAGCGGCGCTTTCAGACCGTGCTTGTGGAAGAGCCGACGGTTGAGGACACTATATCCATTTTGCGCGGCCTGAAAGAACGCTTTGAAGTGCATCATGGCGTGCGCATTTTAGATTCAGCGATTGTGGAAGCTGTTGTTTTATCAAATAGATATATTACAGACCGACAATTGCCCGACAAGGCCATTGACCTTGTGGATGAAGCCGCCGCCATGATTCGTACTGAAATTGATTCCCTGCCGGCAGAGCTTGATAATGCCAATCGCAAAGTTATGCAGCTTGAAATTGAACGTGAAGCACTGCGCCGCGAAACGGACGCAGCCTCTCGTGACCGTTTGCAGAAATTAGAAGATGAATTAAAGGATCTGTCCATTCATCAAGGTATTTTGCGCAAGCAATGGGAGACGGAAAAAAACTCTATTGATGATGTGCGCCATATTAAGGAACAAATAGAACAAACACGCCTTGCCATTGAACAAGCAGAGCGTGCCTATGACCTGAACCGTGCGGCAGAATTAAAGTATTCCACACTGCATAGCCTTGAAAAACAGCTTGAGGCTGCGGAGCAGGGCAGTGCGAACAGTCAGCGCCTTTTAAAGCAAGAAGTGCGGCCGGACGATATCGCAGGCATTGTTGGCAAGTGGACAGGTATACCTGTGACTCGGCTGTTACAATCGGAAAAGGAAAAGCTTTTGCAACTTGGGGAACATTTGCATAAGCGTGTCGTCGGTCAAGAGGAGGCTGTGCGCGCTGTGTCCGACGCTGTCCTGCGTGCGCGCGCCGGTCTTTCTGATCCCATGCGTCCTACGGGTTCGTTCTTATTCCTAGGCCCCACAGGTGTGGGAAAAACAGAGCTGTGTAAGGCATTGGCGCAAGCACTCTTTGATAGTGAAGATAATATGGTGCGTCTTGATATGAGCGAGTATATGGAAAAACATTCCGTTTCGCGCCTTATCGGCGCGCCTCCGGGATATATCGGCTATGATGAAGGCGGACAGCTCACAGGAGCCGTGCGAAGAAAGCCCTATTCTGTTGTGCTCTTTGATGAAATTGAAAAAGCGCATCCCGATGTTTTTAATACGCTCTTACAACTTCTTGACGACGGACGCCTTACCGACAACCAAGGGCGCACAGTAGACTTTCGCAATTGCCTCATCATTATGACCTCAAATATCGGCTCTCCCCTGATGTTGGAAGGCATTGACAAAGACGGCGTTCTTGACGAGGATGTGCGCGAGGCAGTGATGGCGGAATTGCGTCAATATTTCCGGCCGGAATTTTTGAATCGTGTCGATGAGACAGTGCTTTTTACGCCGCTTTCTCTTGCGCATATTGCGCATATTGTAGACTTGCAGCTTGTGCGCTTGCGCGCGCGTCTTTCTGAGCGTAAGGTGGATTTGGATATGACAGACGCGGCGCGGACATATATCGCAGAAGCGGGCTATGATCCTGCTTATGGGGCGCGTCCGCTTAAGCGCTATATTCAAACTAATCTTGAAACGCCCTTAGCCCGAAAGATTATTGATGGCAGTATTGTCGAAGGGCAGACAGTGCTCGTAGAGGTGCGCGACGGTGCTTTGTATTTTGGCGCGATGACACACACTTGTGCAGAGACTGCCGAGGCGGCTAATACTGTGCAAAATGACACTATGCAAGATGCAAGTGTGAAAGCTCTTGGGGCATAGTTAAAAAAAGAGGATTTTATGAAGAAGTATGTCTTGTGTGCTGTGGCACTTGTGTTCTTGGGTGGTTGCCTTGGCGGCGGTGAAAGTGGTAAGGCAGATTCGCCGGATGCAGTGCTTTCTACTTTGTCAAAGGCTTTGTCGAATAAAGATGCCACGCTCTTCTTATCTCAATTTGATCTGCCTCGCTATGCAAGCGCTGCGACAAAGCGGATGATGCAAGATGTTGCGCCCCTAGGGATGCTTGATTCTGTAGGCAAGTCCTTGGGTCTTGGGAGCATAGAGGGACTTGTCGGCCTTGTGACGGGCACAGAGGACGAGGTAAAAAATTATTTTCAGCGTTCTGTGAGTACGGGTGAACTTGTGCAGCAATGCACGAGCGCGCGCACGCCGGATTGTCCGTGGGTGCCGCAAGCATTGACGAATGCTGTCATAAAGGAACTTTCACCGACGACGGCTGTGGCGGGGGTGACGACGCCTGCAAATATTAAGTCATGGCTTGCTTTTGCTAAGATTGGTGATGTATGGAAGCTTGTAGGTGCGGCGGCTCTTGAACAAGACGCGGTGCGTTATGCAGGCGCGTCGCAGACTGCGTCGCCGCCGGCAGAGAGCGCTACACCTCAAGATGCCCCGGCTCCGCCACCAGCGCCGAGCCAGAACGATGCGGCGCCGTCTCATGATGAACCTGCGCCGCCACCGCCACCGAATGCCGTGCGTTTATAGAGTTTATATGACAGGTATTTTTAGACAAACTGTCCCCTTAGTGCTTGCCTCTGCTTCACCGCGGAGGCAGCATTTTTTGCGGGAGTTAGGTGTAGAATTTCGTGTACTTTGTCCGCAGAATATAGAGCCTTTGCCCTTGGATGCTGAAGATCCGGCTACTTATGCCATGCGTGCGGCGCGTGCGAAATCCTTAGCTGCGGCAAAGATGGTCGCAGATGAAAACAATGTAGCTCAAAGCCTTGTCATTGCTGCGGATACTGTGGTGGATGTGGACGGTGTCATCTTTGGGAAGCCGCGTGACACTGCCCATGCTTTGGCGATGTTGCGACAGATGTCGGGTCGACGACATAGGGTTGTGAGTGCTGTATCGCTTGTGCTTGCTGACGGGAGCGAGCAAAATTTTTATGACAGCACAGACGTTTTTTTTCATCCTTGGCCTGAGTCTGTACTTTTAGCGTATGCTTTGCACGAAGAGGGGCAAGACAAGGCGGGTGCTTATGCGATACAGGGGCACGGTTCGTTTTTAGTAAGTCGTATTGAAGGTTCGTGGAGTACGGTCGTAGGTCTGCCCGTATCACAGTGTGTAGACGTACTTTTCAGCTGTGGCGCTTTAGAAACGCTCTCTGGGAATTGTTTTAAATAAAGATATTTTTTGTTTTCTGAAAGGCTTGTGGGGGGAAACTT
>CAYJHT010000189.1:0-5027 GCA_964369615.1 uncultured Desulfovibrionaceae bacterium | reverse complement strand
ATCGAGTTAAACAGATGTTTTTTTTGAAAGGGGGTTTGGGGGAGAACTTTTTTTCCCAAAAAAAGTTTTCCCCCAAAAACATTTCAAAAAACACATTAGAATGACGTAGTCACTCCCCTACCCTATCGTCATTGTTCCATATTTTGAAATGTCTTCTTTGTTGCCTTGCAAACAGGACAATGCCACTCATCGGGTAATTCTTCAAATTTCGTTCCGGCAGGTATTTTAGCACGTTTATCACCGCGATCGGGATCATATATATATCCACAATTCGCAATCTGACACCGCCACATATCTCTTGGTTCAGCCATAAACCCTCCGTGAACAGTTAAAAGTTATGTTTTTTTCAAGGGCACATCAGGAAACTTGTGTGCAATGGTCGCACACACCGTCATATTCCACTCGTGCCCGTGTCACCGTAAAACCATCAACATTTACTCCATCAATACTTGGCACTTGTTGCGGCTGCATGACGTCTCCAATACGACCGCAATGCACACAGCGTACATGTTGATGCCACGATGTGTCACCGTCAAAACGCTTAATCGTGCCGGCAGCTTCAAGCCGAAGAATTTCACCTGTATCGGCTAAAAAATCTAAATTGCGATACACTGTCCCAAGGCTTATGCGAGGTAAATGCTCTCGCACCATACTATAAACCTCATCCACTGTGGGATGAGTTTTTACCTTGCGCAATTCTTTTAATATCACAGCACGCTGCCGTGTCATTCTTGTTTGAGCCATTAGAACCTCCTTGTAATAAAAACTATTATCATAAGGTTCATTTGTCAATAAAAAGGTTAGATAAAATGCACTTTTTTTATAGCCTCTTTCATACTACTCTGTTTTTAATACGACTTGGGGGAAACTTTTATTAGAAAAAGTTTCCCCCAAGTACTTTTTAAAAGATATTTTCTTTTAATAGTTCAAACCTTTATGCTGGAGCCATCCCGTCAGGATGCTTTGGGTCCTTTGGCATTTTCTTTTGTAGGAAGAACACCGTAATCAAAGCGGTTGCACCTATAGCGTCAGTGACAAGGCCGGGCACAATCAAGGCTATGGCACCCCCAGCAAGTATTGCACGCTCCCAGACGTAAAGATTACGCATCCAATACCCTACATTTGCAAAGGAAAGCGACATAATACCCACAGCTGCCGTGGATACATAGAACACGACTTCATGCCATGCCGCATCAATCATCAAGATGCCGGGATTATAACAGAAAATATACGGAATCAGGAAGCCCGCTAAAGCAAGGCGCACCGCCATAAATCCTGTTTTATTGGGGTCTGAACGCGCAATCCCCGCACCTGCATAAGCTGCCAAGGCTACGGGCGGCGTTAAGTCTGCCAAAATGCCAAAGTACATAATAAAGAGGTGTGCAGCCATAACCGGCACGCCAAAGCTCGTAATCGCTGGCGCTGCAATGGTTGCAAGCACGATGTACTTTGCCGTCGTTGGTAAACCCATGCCAAGGACGATGGATGCCAACATGGTAAAGACGAGTGTCAGCATAAAGCTGCCACTGGAAAGAGCCACAATGGCATTGGCAAGCTTTAATCCCATACCGGAAAGCGTCACCACGCCAATGACAATACCTGTACACGCACAGGCCGCCGCAACACCTAATGCAAGGCGTGCGCCATTTTCCATGGCTGATAGGACGGCCTTTGTGCTGAGAATGTTACATTGCGTAAGGGCTTGTCCCATGGGGGTGCCTTCTTGCTTGGCACCTGTAAATGTCTTCCAGTTGTTTGCAAGGAAGGATATAATGACTGTTGTCAAAATACAGTAATACGCAGACTTAAGCGGAGTGTAGCCCTGCATGAGCAAATAAATGAGGACGAATATAGGTATAAGCAGATAACCGCCTTCACGCAAAACTTGTGTAGTGACTGGCAAACGTTCTTTTGGAATCCCCTTAAGGCCAAGGCGTTTGGCTTCCATATGCACCATAAAACCTACGGCGAGATAGTACAACAATGCAGGAATAATAGCTGTCTTTGCAATTTCATAATAGCTTACGCCTAAGAATTGCGCCATAATAAAGGCTGCCGCGCCCATAATCGGAGGCATAATCTGCCCGCCGGTGGATGAGGCCGCCTCAACCGCACCCGCAAAGTGAGATCGATAGCCGACACTCTTCATAAGCGGAATGGTGAATGTGCCCGTCGAGACGGTGTTTGCCACAGAACTTCCTGAAATTGTTCCAAAAAATCCACTTGCAAGAACAGCCACCTTCGCAGGGCCGCCCACATATTTACCCGCCGCAGCCAAGGCAAGGTCAATAAAGAACTTCCCAAGCCCTGTGCTGTGCAAAAAGGCGCCAAAGAGCACAAACAAAAAGACAAAGGATGCCGACACCCCAAGAGGCATGCCAAAAATCCCTTCTGTTGTCAGATACATATGGGAAACAACACGCGAGACTGTAAAACCCTTATGCCCGAAGATACCCGGAATAAAGTTGCCAAAGAGCGCATAGAGCAAGAAAATCAATGCCACTAATGCAATAGGAAGCCCCACAATGCGCCGTGTCGCTTCAAGCACTAAGACAATGGACATTATACCAAAAATTAAATCTGTTCCTGTGGGAGGGCCAGCTTCCAAGACAATAACATCATAATTATAAACGATATAACCACATACAAGTACACCACATATGGCAAGAATAACATCATACCAAACAAGTTTTGAAAGGTCAGATTTGGCGCGGGCGGGGTATAAAAGATACACAAGACACAACACAAAGCCAAGGTGTACGGAGCGTTGAATTTGTGGTGCAAAAGCTCCAAAAGCCGCCGTATAGAGGTGAAATGCAGAAAAAGCGATACAGAGTACTCGAATAAATATTTCCAGATAACCCTTAAATTGCCTGTATGTTGCTTCTTTGTCATACTTTGCCACAATTTCAGAAACGTCCACCGTCTCCTGCACCTTTTCTGCCACAGAAGCGTCGATTCTACCCTCTTGCAAGGTCAAATTTTTATCGCTCTCTGGTACAGGCGCATCAACACGATCCTTAGTGCTCACATAGGCCTCCTTCTTTCTCAATACCCCGGTCAAGGGTCGTTACACATCTATATGCGACCAAAAACGCCACAATGCCTCGGCCAACGAATAGGATGCAATGGAAAAAGCCATAGCCTTTCCCTGCGCTTCCCATTTTTCAAGGTATATACTTGAATATCCATCTCCAAAAAGTTGTGGATATAAAAGCGCATGCTTTGCTATACGCCCTACACGAACATAGAGCGTAGGTATGACTAAATCATAGCCAGTTAAGGATATTTTGCCATTCTCTACGCTCATAAGCTGACCAGATTGCGCATCATGCGGCAAACCTGCGCCAAAATCCTCATATACCGTGCGGCGCAATGTTATCTGACCATCATGCGCTTCAAACCACTCCTCAACAGGAGTTAAAGCGACAGAATGTGTGAAACGGATGGCAAATTCGTCCCCTTCCTGCAAGGGAATAAGGGAGACAAGATTTCCTGATGCGTCACGACTAAGCAGCCAAGTCATTGGATATACAACAAAAAAAACAATACACACCACGAGCGTGGGCATAAAGACATACTTGAAGATATCCTTAAAGTGGAACTTTAACAAGACAGCACTCCTTGCCATGTAGGTGGAACTTTTTAGCAGTGTGACCACAAAATATATGCGGTGCTCTGTCTCTTATAACACACCTTTCTCCAAAATACAATACGCTTACTCTATAGATTTTATACAAAAAAAAGCGCAGGAGACAAAGACTCCCGCGCTTCAAAAATCAATCATCATACAAATGAAAGACTATAAAACGCCTTTTTCCTTCAGATACTTTTCAGCACCGGGGTGGAAGGGGATGGTGATACCATCTGTCGCTTTTTGCACGTCAATTTCAGCACCCTTGTTGTGTGCTTTGGCAACATCGCCCACATTTTCAAAGAGCATCTTTGTAAGCAAGTAGGCGTCTTCGTCGGACATGTCCTTATTCACAACCAAGATAGCCTGTACTGACAAAGTAGGAACAGGCTTGTCTTGCCCCTTATAGGTACCTGCAGGAATATTATCCCTTACAAGGTAGGGGAATTTTGCCACAACAGCGTCGCTCTTTGCGCCATCAAGCGGCACGAAGGTGACATCTTGCGCTGTGGTGATATCTTGGATTGCGGGATTAGGTGTACCAATGGTGAACACAAAACCATCAAGGGAACGGTCTTTAAATTGGTCAGCTGTTTCGCCATAAGGCAAGAAGACCGGATCTACATTTTTATAATTAAGGCCATAAAATTCAAACATTTGGCGACAGTTGACTTCATTGCCGCTGCCACGGGCGCCCACGGAAACTTTCTTACCCTTGAAGTCTTCAAGCTTTTGTACGCCACTGTCTTTGCTGGCGACAACGTGAACATATTCGGGGTATAAACGCGCAATAGCACGCACGCCTTCAAGTTTGTCTTTAAAAGGAGCAAGTCCATTATAAGCAGAATGTGCTACGTCATTTTGCAAAATAGCCAAATCAACTTCTTTTGCTTCAATAAGACGCATATTTTCACCGGAAGCGCCTGTTGTTTGCGCTGTTATGGAAAACATGCCGTTACTTTTGGTGCTCAGCACTTGACTTATAGCACCACCCAAAGGATAGTACACACCAGCCGTACCGCCGGTTCCCATGGTCAGATGCTTGACATCTGCCGCAAAGCCTAAAGAAGAGGCCATTACAAGAGCTGCTGTTAAGGCACATAATACAAGTCGTTTCATGAACTGTCTCCTAGCAAAATGTTAATTAGGAACGCCGAACCATATGAGCAATAAAATACGCTGAGAATGCATGGTACAGCGTTATGAAACAAAAAAACCCTCAAGAAATACTAAAATACAAATTGCGATTCTGCAAGTTAAATTTTCACTGCATATTTTCAAGCAACAATTCTGATTTTGTTTTCTTTTTTTGAAAAGGGTTTGGGGGACGTGTGCCCCAACCCCCCTTGTATAGACCCGCTCCGAATGTCAAGCGATTTTTTGCATAATACGA
>CAYJHT010000188.1:0-5067 GCA_964369615.1 uncultured Desulfovibrionaceae bacterium | reverse complement strand
CCCCCCCCTTCCGTAAACAGACCCCCGCGGGGGGGGGAAAACTTTTTTTTCCCAAAAAAAAGTTTCCCCCCACAAATCTTTCAAAAAAACAAATGAGACTCAGTTGCCCTGCCCATACATAAGGCGCAGATCTCTCTTGTGCAAATAACAAATGTGTATTATCGTAACTCTCATTAAAACCTTTATAAACATTGCTCATGGCAATAGCTCCAAAGGCTTTGCCACAAGGAGAGACCTATGGCATTTAAGACGGATATTGAAATTGCACAAGAAGCAAGTATGCTCCCCATCACTGATATTGTGAAAGAACTTGGTGTGCATGAAAAATATGTCGAACAATATGGAAAATACAAAGCAAAAATTGATACGGCTTTTCTTAAGGATATGGAAAAGGAAAGAGATGGAAAACTTATCCTTGTAACAGCCATAAGCCCCACTCCCGCAGGTGAAGGCAAAACGACAACGACAGTCGGCCTTGCAGATGGCCTAAAAGCGATCGGGAAAAAGGTCGCGGTGGCCTTGCGCGAACCCTCCCTTGGACCCGTATTTGGTATTAAAGGCGGCGCAGCAGGCGGCGGTTATGCGCAAGTCATCCCCATGGAAGACATAAACCTCCACTTTACCGGTGATTTTCACGCCATAGGCGCTGCTAATAACCTGCTTGCCGCCCTCCTTGATAACCATATTCAGCAGGGCAATGCTCTTGGAATCGATGCAGGGAAAATCACATGGAAACGCGCTGTCGATATGAACGACAGACAACTACGCTCCATCGTAAGCGGACTTGGCGGTCGCATCAATGGCAGACCGCGAGAGGATGGCTTTGATATCACTGTCGCGTCGGAAGTTATGGCGATTTTATGCCTCTCATCCAGCCTTGCCGATATGAAGGAACGTTTATCCAAAATTATCGTTGCCTATACATATGACGACAAACCTGTCACCGCAGGTCAACTCAAGGCACACGGCGCCATGGCGGCCTTACTCAAAGACGCCATAAAGCCAAACCTCGTACAAACACTTGAACACACACCTGCCTTCATCCACGGCGGCCCTTTTGCCAATATTGCCCACGGCTGCAATTCTGTCATGGCTACAAAGATGGCTCTAAAATTAGGCGACTACGCTGTCACCGAGGCAGGCTTTGGCGCAGACCTTGGCGCAGAAAAGTTCTTCAACATTAAATGCCGTATGGCCGGATTACAACCCGCCGCCGTCGTCGTTGTCGCAACAGTACGCGCTCTAAAACTGCACGGTGGCCTTGCAAAAAATGCCTTAGGAACCGAAGACTTGCTCGCACTCAAAAAAGGCATGCCAAACCTCCTGCAACATATCGAAAATATCAATACAGTTTTTGGCCTGCCCACCGTCGTCGCCATTAACAAATTCCCCACTGATACAGAAGCCGAACTTGACCTTGTTGCCCGCACTTGCAAAGATATTGGCGTAACCGTAGCACTGTCAGAAGTGTGGGAAAAAGGCGGTCAAGGCGGCATCGCCTTAGCAGAAGAAGTAGTGCGACTTGTAGAACAACCCTCAAAGCTCTCCTTCGCCTACTCCCTCGCCGAAAGCATCGAACAAAAAATAGAGGCTATTGTCAAAAAAATCTATCACGGCGACAGAATTATCATCACAACACAAGCCGCAAGACAAATTGCGCAGTTTGAAGCCCTTGGCTATGGCACATTGCCCGTATGCATGGCGAAAACACAATACAGCTTCAGCGACGACGCCACTCTCCTCGGCGCCCCACGCGGCTTCCCTGTCACCATCCGCAGCCTCAAACTCTCCGCAGGCGCAGGCTTTGTCGTTGCCCTGACAGGCGATATCATGACCATGCCAGGCCTACCCAAGGTGCCCAGCGCCGAACGCATCGATATCGATGACGATGGAAAAATTACCGGCCTATTTTAGGCACTGGTATTTTTTTCTAAGAGCTTATTTTTTGTTTTCTGAAAGTTTTCCCCAAAACCCTTTCAAAAAAACAAATCGGAATGACGAACCCCTAACCGGAGAACTATATGCAAATTATTGACGGAAAAACAACAGCACAAGAAGTACGCGCGCAACTCAAAGAACAAATCGCAGCACAAGTAACACAAGGCGCCCGCCCGCCCGGCTTGGCAGTCATCCTCGTAGGCGAAGACGCCGCCTCTCAAGTCTATGTGCGAAATAAAGAAAAAGCCTGCGAAAACGCAGGAATCCGCTCCTTTGCTCACAGACTCCCCAACGACACAACACAAGAATCACTGCTCGCACTTATCGCACAACTCAACTCACAAGAAGACGTGGACGGTATCCTCTTACAACTCCCACTGCCAAAAGGACTCGATGCCGATACCTGCCTCCTCGCCATCGACCCGCGCAAAGACGTTGACGGCTTCCACCCCGATAACGTCGGACGCCTCTCCCTCGGCCTACCAGGCTTCGTATCCTGCACACCCGCAGGTGTCATGGAACTCTTAGAACGCTACAACCTGTCCCCATCAGGAAAAAAAGCCGTCATCGTAGGACGATCAAATATCGTAGGACGCCCCCTCGCCCTACTCCTCAGCCACGCAGGACCCTTCGCCAACGCCACAGTCACCTTGTGCCACTCGCGCACCGCCGACCTTGCAAAAGAATGCCGCGAGGCAGACTTTATCTTCCTCGCCCTCGGCAAAGCACGCTTCCTCACTGCCGATATGGTAAAAGAAGGAGCCGTCATAATTGACGTTGGTATCAATAGAACCGACGAAGGCCTGTGCGGTGACGCAGACTATGACGCACTCGCGCCAAAGGTCGCCGCAATAACACCCGTACCCGGTGGCGTAGGCCCCATGACCATCGCCATGCTCATGAAAAATACTGTACAAGCATGGCGTGAGCGCACGAATGCTCTAGGGGCTGTTTCAAAATAAAGATATTTTTGGTTTTTTGAAAGGCTTGTGGGGGAAACTTTTTTTGGGAAAAAAAGTTTCCCCCCACAGCTCTGCTCTCTGTATCCGTAAGGCTCGTTCCTCGCCTAACGGCTATGCCTTCGGCACCCTTCGGGCAGGTCCCCCCTTCAAAAAAACCATCTGCTTAGCTAGACAATCGGCGCTCTCGAATGGAAGAGTGAGAATGGTCTTTTGTATTTTTTATAAAAAACTCTGTTTTGACGCTTCAGAAGAGTGTAAAATACAAAAGAATTTATTTAGAAACACTCCTTATAAAAAAGAATACTTTTTAAATGCATTTTGGGGAAAACCTTTTCCTAAAAAAGTTTTCCCCAAACCCTCTTTCAAAGCCCTTGAATATTCCCCAAGACTGCTTTATCCTACGCAGCGTATCAATAAACACACAATCCACTTCAAAAAGGATACCTATGAAAGCTTCCCTTCTCCACATTTTACTTTCTGTCTCGCTTTTTCTCTGGAGCTGCGCACCACAGGCAACACAAAACACCGTAACAACATCTGAAAAAGCCCCCATTATCATTCTTCACACAAACGACGTCCACGGCGGCATCGACGATAACATAGGCTACGCAGGCCTCAAAAGCTACATGGATAAGCTAGAAAATCAATACGGAGCTGAGCGCGTCATCCTCGTCGACGCCGGAGACGCCGTCCAAGGCAGCAGTATTGCCATGCTCACAGAAGGGAGCGCCATAATAGACCTTATGAATGCTGTCGGCTACGATTACTTTGTGCCGGGAAACCATGAGTTTGACTATGGCATGCCGCGACACTTCGAGCTTATCAAAAAATTGAACGCGCGCGTCATCTCCTCAAATTTCATCCGTACAGAAAATGAGCGCACTGTCTATCCCGCCTATAATATGTATACAGTTGACGATATCGACATTGCCTTTGTAGGCGTCAGCACACCGGAATCTTTAACAAAGGCAAAAGTGCAAACATTCCAAGACCCACAAGGCAAACTCGCCTACACCTTCCTTGAAGACGGAACAGGAAAAGCACTCTATGACAATGTTCAAAAAACCGTAGACGAAGCACGCGCAAAAGGCGCTGAATATGTCGTCGCAATAGTCCACCTCGGTCTTGAAGATAGCGCCGAACCGTGGCGCTCAACCGACCTTATCGCCCACGTCAAAGGTATCGACGCCGTCATCGATGGCCACTCCCATTCCGTCATAGAAGGCGAAAAACACAAGGACAAAGCAGGCAAAGATGTCATCCTCTCCCAAACTGGAACAAAACTTACATACATCGGCAAAATTATCATTGAGCCAAACACAGGCAAAATCACCGGCACCCTCATAAACAATGACAATACCGCTAATCTAAAAGATGCGGCAATCCTTGCCAAAATTGCCGATATTAAAGATGATTTTACAGCAATTCTTGAAAAAAAGGTCGCATACACTCCCTATGACCTCGTGACACGCAATGGAAGCCTTTCCGCCAGAAGTGCAGAAACAAATCTCGGCAACCTCGTCGCCGACGCATATCGCGCTCTCCTCGGCACGCAAATTGCCCTCAGCAATGGCGGCGGCATCCGTGCCGATATCCCCAAGGGCGATATCACCTACAAAAATATCATAGACCTACACCCATTCTCAAACGATATTATGTCTATAGAAGTACGTGGCAAAGCGCTCAAAGATGCCCTAGAAATGGGCGCAAAAAGTCTGCCCTCAGCCGATGGCGGCTTCCTCCAAGTTTCTGGCATGACATACGAAATCGATCCATCCATCCCCTCGTCAGTCAAAGTCGATGAACGCGGCAACTTCATCGCCGTACAAGGCGCCTATCGCGTCCATAATATCCGCATCAACGGCAAAGCTCTCGACGAAAACGCCCTCTACACCCTCGCCTCCTCTACATACATCCTCAAAGGCGCAGGCGACGGCATGACCATGTTCAAAGACGCAAAAATCCTCAAAGATATGTTCATGACTGACAGCGACGTCCTCATAGCCTACATCACAAAGCACCTCAAAGGCCGCATCCCCGCAACTTATGAGCACCCAAATGGCTCCGGACGCATCATTCAAGCAAAAGCTGACTAATTTTTGTTTTCTTTTGTTTTCTTTTGTTTTTTTCTTTTTATTTTTTTCGTGGGGGGGAAACTTTTTTTGGG
>CAYJHT010000187.1:0-5068 GCA_964369615.1 uncultured Desulfovibrionaceae bacterium | reverse complement strand
GACGCTCTCGAATGGAAGATTTGAAAAAAGGTGTTTTTTTAAGAATGCTTTTAAAAGCGGCCTTTCATTTAAATTTGTTTTTAGCTTTTACAAGACTCTAGAGCATTTCAAGCTTGACTTTTCCGACTGCAAGCTCTTTATAAATTTTTAATATTGAATAGTTACCTTGTATCATGCGAGAAGAGTCAAGTTTAAACCGCTCTAGTGCCTTGTATTCACTAAAAGTATACATGTAAAAGCAAAACGCTCGTTTGAAGAAAAATCATTTGCCAGCTCTTTTTACATGTTAAACAGATGGTTTTTTTGAAGGGGGAACCTGCCCGAAGGGTGCCGAAGGCATAGCCCCTAGGCGAGGAACGAGCCTTAGGGATACAGAAAGCAGAGCTGTGGGGGGAAAACTTTTTTTTCTAAAAAAGTTTTCCCCCCACAAGCCTTTTCAAAAAAAACATCTGTTTAAGTGTGATACCAATAAATTTTTAAAAAATCTCTTACATATTTGACAAGGATTCCAGCTCTGTTTCTGTGAGGAGCTTGTCAAGGTCAAGCAAGATGAGCAATCTGTCTTCGAGTTTGCCAACACCGCGCATATATTCCGAACCAATACCGGCAACAACGGCTGGCGGCGGTTCTACAGTGGATTCCTTAATACGCAGCACTTCGCAGACCGCGTCTACGACGAATCCGACAATTTGGCCTGCCAAATCCATAACTTTAATACGTGTTTGACTGTCGTGAGGTGCGGCTTGCATTCCAAAGCGTTTGCGCATGTCGATGACGGGAATAACCTTGCCGCGCAAATTGATGACACCTTCCACAAAGGCTGGGGCATTTGGCACCTTCGTTATGGGCATCATCCGAATGATTTCTTGCACTTTTAAAATATCAACACCGAATTCTTCTTCGGCAATTTTAAAAGTAACAAGTTGGATGAGGCTGTTGTCGTCGGAGCCGTGATAGGTACTCTTGGTGTTGTCCATAGTATGTCCTCTATGATTGGTCTTTTCATCCTATATGTTCTTGTTACGCATTTTCCACATATTCACGAGGTGCGTCAATGTGTTTTGTATTGTATTTTAAGATATATACAAAAACGGCCTTCAGCACACCTTTCAGCTCTTTGCGTAACAAGGAAGAACCTAGCAAAAAAACTTGCAGGCGACAAGTTATTTGGCTTATCGTCTATTTTGGCGGCGGCAATAGGGATTTTTTAAAGACTGTGAAAAAAAATCTCTGTTTTTTGCATCTTTTATACGCAGTATACTCAAAAATGTCTTTTAATTACCTCATTTTATGCTCTTATTTTTTTTGCTATAGCAGCAAAATTTCTAAAATAATACATTGAAATTTTTCCAGACATTATGTAGGTTGAGCCCGACAAGATGCTCATACTTCGGTATGCACTCTTGAGGTCAGCACATGCGCTTGGGAGCAGTATGCAAAAGCGGCTTAGACCTGTTGCCCATGTAACTTTTTGGATTTACTATGAATATAAAGAGCTCTCTTTTTTATGTCTTTACGCCGGTAGCTATTCTTTGTGTTACCATCTCTGCCATCGCGCTCATATTACACCACAAACTTGCCAATGCTACACAAAGCCTCGCCTTTGCAAGTGAGACAATCATTACCGTTTGTATGGGTGCTATAATTTTGGCAGGCATATTGACATATACCATACTAAAACGCCTCATCAATGAGCAGCTCGCCCAACAAGAAGTCACTCAGCGCATGATGGAACTTGCAAGCCTTGCCACATGGGATTACGCCCCTCCAGGCATTATCACTGTCAATACACACTTCCTAGAAATCCTAGGACGACCCGCAGACGGCAATGTCTTCGATGCGCAAGAAATGTCCTATATGATGCACCCCGAAGACTATGAAAAAAGTATATTCGCACCACATGCACAACAACATATTCATAACCTGTGCAAAGAGTATAATGATGTTTTACGCTTCTCCCACGCCGACGGACGCTGGCACCATGTCCGCGTCAAAGGCCAACTATGCAAAAATACACAAGGACTCTTTGCACACTGGGAAGGCATCGCTATAGATGTACACAGCGAATATATGGCCGTCGCTCAAGGCGAAAGCATACAACATAAACTCAGGCACAATAAAGCTGTAAAAGATATGACGCACGGCGAAGAGGAAGCGGAAAGCGTCCTTTTCTACGAAAAGTCACTCCTCTATAAGGTGCTCAACTGTATCCCCGACCTCATATATTTCAAGGATACGGAAGGACGCTTTCTTGGCGCAAATCGTGCGTTCTTGGACTTTATGCAAACAGATCTTGCAAGGGTGCGCGGACGCGTCCTTACAAATATTAAAGTGCCCCTCGTCTTTACAGAAAAAGAATACGATCTTTTTCGCAGTGAAGACGCCATCGCACTCAAAACAAACCAAGTACTACACCGCGAAATAACATTCACATTCACAGACGGCAGTCAACGTCCTATAGAAATTTATAAATCCGCACTGCGTGACCATTTTGGCAATGCTATTGGCGTCGTAGGCATCGGGCGCGATATTTCTGACCACAAAACCGTCGAAAAAGCTCTCCTCCAAACCAAGGAAGAAGCCCTTGCCGCCAATCGTGCAAAAAGTGACTTCCTTGCAAATATGAGCCACGAAATCCGCACTCCTCTCAATGGTATTATCGGACTCAACCATTTGGCCCTCACACACGCCCCCCCGCAAAATATTAAAACCTATTTGGATAAAATAGACTTTTCCGCGAAAACACTCTTGAAAATCGTCAATGATATTCTCGATTTTTCAAAGATTGAAGCGGGGCACATGCAACTTGAGTACACCGATTTTCGCATCGAGCGCAGTATCCAATTTGCTCTGGATATGTTGCAACCACAAACCAATGAGCGCAATATATACTTAAAATATGAATGCAAAGGTGACCTGCCGGAATATGTCATGGGTGACCCATTGCGCTTGCGCCAAGTTATTCTCAACCTACTTAACAATGCTGTAAAATTTACGCACGAAGGCGGCGTCACCATCACACTCACATGCCAAAAACCTATAGATAATCAGTGCGATATTACCTTTGCCATCACCGATACGGGCATCGGCATGACGCCCTCACAAGTGAGTAAAATATTCCAACCCTTCATGCAGGCAGACGCCTCCACCACACGTCGCTACGGCGGCACAGGACTCGGCCTGCCCATTACTCGCTCACTCATTGAAGCCATGGGCAGCGAACTTGAAGTCATAAGCGAGCAAGGCATGGGCACGACCTTCCAATTCACCCTGCACATGCAAATCCCCACAAATGTCAGAGACGGACGCGACATTGACACCAGCGACAAGAATACGGCAGATATCTTACAGGGCAAGCAGATCCTCCTGGTAGAAGATAATGAAATTAACCAACTTATCGCCACAGAAGTTCTTGAAAATATGGGGATAAAAGTCACCGTCGCCGGAGACGGACAACAAGGCGTCGATATGGCTCTGCACGGCTCATTTGACCTTGTGCTCATGGATATTCAAATGCCTATTATGGACGGGCTCACTGCCGCACGTCTTTTGCGTACAAACAGCTACGACAAACCCATCATTGCCATGACCGCCAATGCCATGAAGGAAGACCGCGTTAAAGCCAAGGAGGCCGGCATGCAAGAGCACATTGCAAAGCCCTTTGATGTGGGAGAACTGCAAAGCCTTTTGCAAACATGGCTTGACGACGACGCGTAATTGTTGTTTCTAAAAGACGAATGGGGGGAAACTTGCAAAGTTTCCCCCCATTCGTCTTTTAAAAAAGAAAGTTGTAAGGACAGAGAGTTGCAAGCAAAACGCTCTCCCTCTCAAAAAGCATGCATCACTTTTTTTCGCACTGTCCCTTTTTCTTCGTATAATTTTGAAGCTCTTCAATAGGAATTTGCGTGCTGTAGCCTGTGATAGTTGCGACGGCAACATGCGTATCATCGGCATCGTAGATATTTACTTCATAAATGCCAAGAGTTTTGCCGCAACGGATTTTCTTTGCCACACCGCGCAAAGGCCCCACTCGCCCCGGCTCAAGATAGGATATACTGGCTTGGGCGCTCACAAAGAAAATGCCCGTAGCATGAGCAGCAGCAGCAAAGGTCATATCCGCCAAGGAGAATATAGCGCCGCCGTGGGCATTTTGCATACCATTTCGATGGATTGCCTCAAGAGGCATAGTAGCGACAGCGTGATCTTGGCTGGCTTCAACAATTTGAATGCCAAGGCGCGTAGCAAAGGTGTCACTGCTGTGGAAGTAATCATTAAGGGTGGCGGCATCGACAACGGCCTTGGAGCATACTTTCATATATTTCTCTTTTTTTTAAGAAGGTTGTTTGCTTATGCAGACTTTAGCAGGGCGTAAGAGACGGCCTTTAAGCTTATATCCGCATTGCATAAGTGTGCTTACGCGTCCGGCATCCATGTCGGTGCGTTCTTCAAAAGAGAGTGCTTCGTGCCATTCCGGATTAAATTCTTCACCGCGTTCGCCAATGGACTCAAGGCCGTGCAATTTTACAGCATCCAGTAAAAGCTTGCGCGTCATTTCCACGCCCATAAGCATGTCCCTACAGGCCTCGTGCTTACTGCCGTATTGGAGTGCGAGGTCAAGATTATCCAAGGTGGGCAAAAGATCTGCCAGCACTTTTTCTGCGGCATAGGTAAGCTGATCTTCATGTTCACGGCGAAGTCGTTTCTTGAAATTTTCCATTTCCGCAAGGGCGCGCAATTGAATTTGCGTGGCTTCTTCCTTTTGTGTACACGATGGGCATATATGCTCAAGGCATAATTCGTTAAGGTTGTCAGGGATTTCCGGAAATACATAGCCTGCATCTTCTTGATTGAGTATATCAGACAGGTCCGCGTCGATATGAGCGTCAGACGTATTTTCGTTGTATTCTTGAGCGGCCTTATAGGCGTCATGAGATTTTTTTTGTGACATGTAAAAGACTCCTTACTTGAACAGTTAATTTAAGTATCCCTCGCATGCCTGTCAAGGATTTTACATCATATTTATCATCCCCATCTCATTCTGATTTGTTTTTTTGAAGGGGAGGGTGGG
>CAYJHT010000186.1:0-5073 GCA_964369615.1 uncultured Desulfovibrionaceae bacterium | reverse complement strand
CCCACAAGCCTTTCAGAAAAAACAACCCCTTTTCGCATAACAAGGCAAGGCGCATTTGACAAGAAAAAAAGAGGAAGCTAAAAAAGCTCCCTCCTTTTTATCCTGCAAACGCTATTTTTATTCTATAAAGAGCCTTAAATCGACGAACTCTTAAAGAAGTTCTTCCCATGTAGGCCAAATCCCTTCGGTGCTGTCGCGGCAGGCGATGCACTCGGAGAATAGGCCGCAGGGGGCGCCTTCGGCGCCGTAGGTTGTACTGGCTGCGTAGATGCTGGTTGAACCGGTGCAGGCTGGGCTGGTGCCGCTGGAGCTAGAGCTTGTTGCACTGCTGCTTGCGGTGTCGCCACAGGCTGCGCCTCTTGCACAGGAGCCGCTTGAACTTTAGGCTCCTGCACAGGTAGCTCCTGTGGGCTTGTTTGCGGCTGCGCTGCCCCACCCTGCGCAGGGAAGGGTATCGACGTCGCCTGCTGCCCATAAGCAGCACGCGCCTGACGCTGTCCCGCCTGTCCGGCCACAGTAGGCGTCGCCGCACGAGGCGTAATCGCCGCACGCTGCGTAAGGCTTGCGTCCGTCTTCAATTTGGCCGCTATCTCAGAAGAGATCTGACGCGCTTCCGGCGTCACAATAATCTGCGCATAAGCACTGCGCAAACCTGACAGAATATGAACAACAGTGTCGAGCTGCTCCACATTCATTTTCAAATTTGCTTGCAAAAGACGCGTTGTACAAAGAAAATAAAGATTATTTAAATTCTCTGCCAAAGAACCGCCCTTCTCCAAATTGAGAGTATTGGCAAGCTCATTGATAATATCAATAACCTTAGATATATAGATACCCTTGGCGGCATAATCCTTTTCAAGCATCTTTTCGCGCGCCAATTGTAAAAACTTCAAAGCGCCGTCGTAAAGCAAGATCAAAAGTTGACCTTGGTCTGTCGTTGAGACATTGGTCTGAAAGTAGGCCTGTGCTGCCTTATTCATAATATCCTCGTTCGTTTATGGTCAAAACTGTGTACGCTGACTGGTTAACCTAACTGCGCTAACTGGCTTGTAAGTATATCCATCTTGCTATTGTACTCACCTAAGAGTGTGTCAAGACGCGCAAACTTCATACGTTCATTCTCTTCCCAATTCTCCAATCGTGTCAACTCTGTTGAAATTTGCTCATCAAGGCTCAGCATAAGCTCATTGTAGCTGTTTTGCATGATCATGAGGCCACCGTTTCCGGCGCTCAGCGTAGGATCCTCAACGCTCGGGGTAAAGTAGGTGAGCTCATCACTGAAAAAGTCTTCCATCTTGCCCACAAGACCCTGCTTAATCGAAACAGTGCCTTCATATGAAGCTTCTACCATGTTATCTATGTAGATAGCAATACCCGCCGCGTCACCGGCACCGCTTCCTGCCACATAGACATTAGCATTGTCAGGGTCTACCTCTGCCGCTACACCGTTAATCATGACAGAACTAATCTTGCCACCTGCAACCTCATACGAAACATCATAGGTGCCCGCTTTTGTAATGCCGTCAATATGGCTGTCATAGCGGAAATCAGGAGAATTTGAGCTGCCCTCATTGTCCGCAGAGAAAAAGGAGATGAGGTCTTCAAGGTTGTTTTCTATAGCATTGTCAAAAAGTTCTTGGTCGAAGGCCTGCATGGCATCGGTGGAACCTTGAGGCGCGATGACGAACTGTCCATAGGTCGAGGATGATTCGTCAGCATCGGTCTTAATACCAATTTGTGCGAGCATTGCCACAAAATCCCCGGAGAAAATACTCTCGCTGGTCATGGCGCTAAAGCCGTCGGGAGAGCCTGTCATGGCTGACTTTAAGCGTGAGGTGAAGAGGTTAATGCCGTATTCACCGTTCAAGGGGCCTGCGGAAGTATTGTTCAAGGTGGCATCTTCCGAATAGGTGCTGTCACTGTCGTCTACGGTTACTTCCGTTAAGTCTTGCATCTTTTTGATGACGGAGTTGACCGCGTCAAGGAAGAGCTGAACATTGGCCTTTACAGAGTCGGTATCAGAAGCCACAGTGACCTGTGTTTCCCCTGTGCCCTTGAGCGTAAAGGTGATGCCTTCAATAACTTCAGTCACTTCATTTGTGCTTGAGGTGATTTCTTGCGAAATACCGCTCATCGTAAACTTTGCGTCTTGTGCCTGCGTGATGGTCCAGTTAGTATCACCTGTTAACTCTCCATCGAGTGCGTAGAGCACATTGTTTCCGGTATCTACGGATGTTATGCCCGTGACTGTCCCGGTGGCTCTGTCATAGGTCACTCCATTACTGCCATCAGCCGCAAGGTCGGCAAATATGGAATCCCACGAATCGCCCTGCGCGACATTAATAACTTTCTTGTCACCGCTTGAAAGAGTTACAGAAAATTGCATTGCGTCAGGCTGTGTTTCGGGTTGCAAGCGGGCATCGGCAGTGACATTGTCGATAGCGTACGAATAGCCTTCGCTAGTTTTTGTCACAGCCGTCGACGCCGCGCCTGTCGTTTCCATTTGCACGGCATCGGCAACATTAAAACTTGCCTTACCATTTTCGATGGTTCCGGTCACAGTTACGCCTGCGGCCTGCATTTTCTCAAGAAATTGCGTCATTGTGACAGATTCTGTGGCACTGTCGACTGTGATACTCTTTGTAGACCCGTCAGCCATCTTAAAACTATACGTGCCATCTGCCATTTCGGTATTCATACCGTCGGCAGCATCCATGGTGAAGGCGGCAGCTGCACTTGCATTGCTCGTGCTTGTGGTGCTTGTCGAGTCGCCGATATTCGTTGCCGTTGCCGTCATGGACTTCACACCACTTATGACCAATTGTCCATTTTCAATTTTCGCCGTACCATCGCCTGCGGCGTCATTAATAGCGTCTGCGAGGTCTTGGTTCGTCGCATTATTGCCTTGCAGGACGCTTGTCGTCACGGTTCTGCCGGTGGCAGTGCCATCATCCACGACAAGGGTGTATTGAAAATTTTTCACGACATCATCGGCATTGAAGGCTTTTGTAAGTTCAGCAGGCGTTGCATCTGCTTTCCATGTTGTCGAGCCGCCGTTAAAGCCCACAAGGTCTGTGGCATCAATTTCAAGCGTTCCTTCCTTACCGGATTCTTGGCCTGCGATTTGGAAGGTATAGCCACCGGACACCTTTATAACCTGCATTTTTACGCCGAGATTTGCTTGGTCTTTATTGATGATGTTTTGTAGCCCTTCAAGCGTCGTGCCTGCGCCTACTTCTACGGAGTGCTTCTCTCCCATATAGGTATAGGACAGTGTTTGCGTAGCGCCAGAGTCATTTATCACTGTATCTTTCGATTCGTAGGTGGTATTAGAGCCCCACAAGGCGGCGCTGGCCAATTGCTTGACATCAATAGTATAGGTGCCATCTATGGCGTCGGCATTTGCTTCTGCCGACAAGACGGTTTCGTCGGAACTATTGGCAACCTTAGTCAAGAATTTTGATGGGCTATTGAGGGATTCAAGGGCTTCCATAGCTTCGCGCACGGTATCGGTAAGCTCCACCATGGCGTCATACTTTTCTGTCGCCACATCGCGGGAGTCTTCAAGAGAGTAGAGCCTAAATGACTCAACTTCCAAAAGTTGCTCTACCATGGCCTCAAAATCGGTGCCACTGCCTATGCCTGAAAAAGAAATACCGCCGGATATGGAACTAGACATATTATTATCCTCACAAAAAATGCTTGCCAACAACAGTGAATAGGCCACGCGCGTCTGGGGCGCGGCGGCAACATATTCCCCTTGCCAAAATATATTCAATAAACGTGCCTATGTAAAAGAAGCACGTATCCCACAAAAAGTCAATGCAAGAAAAAATCCTACAAACGTCATATCGGACAATAAAAAAAAGCCTTTAGGGTTTCAATCAAAAAAAATACATTTCTTACACCTATGCCACACAAGCCTTTCAATTACTTGTTTTTAAAAAATATATGGGGGGAGCTTTCTCCTCTAATAAAGCCCCCCCAAAAAAAATATTTTTTAATCACTCTTTCACACAAAACAATCCGGTCGAATTATTTCTTTTCAAGCTGAGTGCTCAAGGCTTCGAGGCGTGCGAGCTGTTCACGCATAAGGGCAATTTCTGCGACAAGCAGTTCTTGATGCGATCTTTCTTCTTGTGCCAGTGAGTCGCTTACGGCTTGTGCTTGGTCTTCTGCGCGAATATCTCCCATAGCACCTACAATCACAGCAATAAAAACATTTAAAACGACGAAGGAGGTGAGTAAAATAAAGGGAACGAAGAAAATCCATGCATAGGGGAATTGCTCCATAATGGGGCGGACAATACCCATTGACCAGCTTTCAAGAGTCAGAATTTGGAAGAGGGTATAATAGGACTCACCGAGTGTTCCAAACCATTCGGGGAAGGTAGCGCCAAAAAGGCGTGTTGACATAACAGCAAAAATATAAAAGACAATCATAAGGAGTACAGAAATCCAGCCGATACTTGGCAAGGATGTGATGAGCGAGCGCACAATGACGCGTAAGCGTGGAATGGCGCTGATAATACGCATAGCGCGTAAAATTCGCAGCGAACGCAACACAGACAAGGGGCCCACCGCCGGCACATAGGCTATGGCTACGATAAGGAAGTCAAAAACATTCCATCCATCGCGGAAAAACTTTGTGCGCAGTGCAATAAGCTTAAGTGTGATTTCGATTGTATAAACACTCAACGCAAAGATATCAAATGCGTGAAGAAAGCCGCCGCAAAAATTCACGACGCTCTCGGACGTTTCCAAGCCTAGAGTGATGGTGTTGAGGATGATAAGGGCAACGATGAAACGCTGGACACGATTATCAAAAATGATATTGTACCACGCGTCTTTTACAGGCAGCGTTTTGTCTTCATTTGCGAAGTTTTTTTCATTTTTTTGCATAACTTTACTCACTTTTAAAAAAATACCATGTACATTTTTGCACATGGCTCAAAGTAAGCATATTACCACAGATCAAGAAAGCTTGCAAGCTGGTGATTTTCTCACACTTTTATCAGGACACGTTATTTAATTTCATTTTTTTTGAAAAACACTTGGGGGGAAACTTTTTTT
>CAYJHT010000185.1:0-5082 GCA_964369615.1 uncultured Desulfovibrionaceae bacterium | reverse complement strand
AAAAATAAAAAAAGCTTTCCTCCAAACCCTTTTCAAAAAAACCTTTTAATTTATCCACAACATTTCTGCATAACGAGGTAGTGGCCATGCGGCGTCTTCCATCATAAGCTCCAGCGTATCAGCGTGGACGCGGCATTCCTGCATAATGGGGAGCACCTCTGTCAGCATGTAGCGTGCGCGGGTGAGGGGGTCGCCTTTCTTTTGGGCGCTGCGAACATCGTCTAATTTTTCTAATGAAGTTGTGAGTTTTATACATATTTCGCGGAAGGCATGGAAGCGCTTTTCTTCAGGAAGTGGTGTGCTGTCGGCAGGGGTGTAGAGCACGGCGCGTGTTTGCAGGACGAGGTCGGCGGCTTCTTTTTGTGCGCGTAGACCTACGGGCAAGATGCTTTCACGAATCATGGCAGCGCAGACATTGGCTTCAATGTTGATGAGCTTTGCGTACATATCTAGAAAAATTTCCTTGCGCGCTATGATTTCACGCTTGGAGAGCACTTGTGTTCTGAGGAAGACGTCCATGACCTCTTCGTCATCATAACATTCTAAAGCCTCGACGGTATTTTTGAGGTTTGGCAGGCCGCGATTTTGTGCTTCTGTGGGCCAGTCCTTGGAGTAGCCGTTGCCGTTAAAGATGATGGGCATGTGCTCTTTAAAGATGCGTGGGAGAAGGTCTTGGAGTGCTTCGGTGATATTGGCTCCCATGGACATGACGCCTTCAAGCTCGGTGGCGATATCGTCAAGAGCACAGGCCACGGCGGCGTTGAGCGTAAAGTTGACGGGCGAGACGGACATGGAGGCGCCTACGGCGCGAAATTCAAATTTATTTCCTGTAAAGGCAAAGGGGCTTGTGCGGTTGCGGTCTGATGTATCGCGCGGGAGTGGGGGCAGTACGTCGAGGCCAATTTCTGCAAAGGCAACTCTGTCATCTGTGGAGACTTCGCCTTTCACGATATTTAGCAAAATTTTTTCGAGTTGGTCTCCGAGAAAGACGGAGAATATGGCTGGTGGTGCTTCGTTTGCTCCGAGGCGGTGGTCATTTCCTGCGCCGATGGTTCCAAGTCGCAGGACTTTGCTATGTTTGTGTACAGCGCGCAGTACGGCGGCGAGGAAAACGAGGAATTGCGCATTTGTTCGGGGTGTGTCGCCCGGCTCAAGGAGGTTGTGCCCCTCTGAGTCGCAAAGTGACCAATTATTATGTTTGCCACTGCCGCTGACACTGGCAAAGGGTTTTTCGTGGAGGAGGCAGACAAAGCCGTGCTCTGCGGCGGTGTCGCGCAGGACATTCATGATGAGCATATTGTGATCTGTGGCGATATTGGCTTCTTCATAGAGCGGTGCCAATTCAAATTGCGCCGGAGCGACTTCATTATGTCGTGTTTTTGCAGGGATACCAAGAGCAAAGAGGCGTTTTTCCACGTCTTGCATATAGGCCATGACGCGGCTTGGTACGGCGCCAAAGTAATGGTCGCCCATTTCTTGTCCCTTGGGAGCAGGGGCGCCGAGAAGGGTGCGTCCTGTGTGTAAAATGTCCGGGCGCAAAGCGACAAAGCGGCTGTCGATAAGGAAGTATTCTTGTTCACACCCTGCCATAGGACGCACAAAACTCACAGTTTCATTGCCAAACAAACGCAAGACGCGCACGGCTTGCTTTGAAATAGCGCTGATAGAACGCAAAAGGGGCGTTTTTCTGTCCAGTGCATCCCCTGAAAAGGAATAGAAAATGGTTGGAATGTGGAGGATATGCCCCACCTTGCCCGGCATCAAGAAGGCCGGAACCGTAGGATCCCACGCGGTGTAGCCGCGTGCTTCGAAAGTCGAACGGATGCCACCGGAGGGAAAGGAAGAGGCGTCGGATTCACCGCTTATAAGCATTTTCCCCGAAAATTCGTTGAGCAAATGTCCTTCTGGTGAGAGCGTCAAGAAGGCGTCGTGTTTTTCTGCGGTGGCGCCTGTCATGGGATGGAACCAGTGGGAATAGTGCGTGGCGCCATGTTCTACGGCCCAATCCTTCATGGCAGAGGCGACGACGTCGGCAATATCCGCAGGCAGGCGTGCCCCTTGGCGGATGGTCTTTTCAAGCTTGCGAAAGACATCGCGAGGCAAACGCTCGCGCATGATGCGCAAGCTAAAGACATCCTTACCGAAATGGCGGTTTGCTTCCATTTGTGGGCGCAAAGGGCCTGAGGAAATGTCTACCGGTTCAGCCTTTGTGCAAAAGGCATCCACTATGGCTTTGGTACGAAGGGAGGGCATGCTCAAAACTCCTAATACTAAGATATATTTGCTAGAATACTATATTCTGTCAAAAAAACCACTTATGCGCTCCTCTACAAGGATTTGCGCTTTTTCATATCCATATTTTGCCAAAACAGTACGCACGCTTTCTTGTGGTACTGTCAATGGCAGTGTCTGCAAGACCGGTTCAGGGCAAAGACGCAGACGAAATTCTTTTAAGCCTAAATCTTCAAGCGCCGCCTCTGCCGCGTCAAGTTGCGCCATGTGGACACGCGGCTCAAGACCATAGGCACAACGCGTCAAAAGACAGGGCTGTACATTCCTATCCAAATGTTCCAAACCCTGCGAACGCGCTAGGGAACGTATATCAGCCTTGCCCAAAGCACAAGTCGCAAAAGGAGAGAGTATCCCCAATTCTTCTACGGCGCGTTGCCCGGGGCGATAGGCTGTGGCATCGTCTGCATGGCTGCCATCGCACACAGTACGAGTGCCATACTCTTGATGTACGCGTTCTTGCACGCAAGAAAACATATGCTTTTTACAATGATAGCACCTATCTTTGTCATTTTTTGCCACGGCGGGCACGTCAAAGATATCAAGGTCTACGGTTATGAAGGGGAAGTTATGCAAGGCTGCCCATGCAAGCGCGCGGCGGCGTTCTCTGGCAGAAAAATGTGGTGAAATCACATGCACAAGGACAATATCACAGCCCACTTTTTGCGCCATATGCGCAAGTACGCTGCTGTCCAAACCGCCGGAAAAAGCCAGCGCTAAGGGAGAACGCTCTTTTAATACATCAATGAGCGCGCGGAAGGGTTTTTTATCGTCTATCATATTCAAAGCTTATACAGATTATAGCACTTTAGCATTCTTCGTATTTGCAAGAAAAAAGGGAACGAGCAAAGGCGCAGGAGGCATCTACAAAAGTCCCAAAAAAATCTTTGCAATGTCCAAACCAATTCGGCATACTCCTTGGCGCGCTACACAAAAGGAAACGCGCGTCCTCATACTGGATACGCACTCAGTCAAGGTATAACTCAAGACCCTGCTTCGGCTTTTTTTCTTCAGACATCACAATGGGATGCAAAGTGCTGCCGGGCGCAAGGGGTGGTGGACTTAAAGGTTTTACGGTCTCTTGCCCATTGTCACGCACAACGCGTGTTTCAATCACATGCAAACTTGCACGAAGTTGTGTCATTTCTTCTTGAAGCGTGCGCACAAGGTTCTCATGGTTGCGCAGCATACAATAAAACATAAAGAAAAGACCAGAAAAACACAAAAATATAAACACCATAAGAGATACAGGGGACATATACGCTCCTCTTTTTCATAACAATCTCTAAGAACAAAAAACAGTATGCAGTATTTTTACTGCGATGACAAGGATGATTATGGCTCATGACGATTTACGCCCCCACCTTGTAGTGGCCGATGCTCAAGGCAATATCTATGACCACCCTGACTTGCTTATGGTCTGTCGTCGTGGCAGTCAATGGGGATTGCCGCGTCCGGATGAAATGATGCCTCTTCCGCCGGAAAGTGAACTTTTCTATCTCCCGGGTCGCCGCGCCGCCGGACTCAACGAAGAGAGCGGAGAAATCGAAACTCTGGATGAGTTGGCAGTAGCGGCCTTCGCTGCACCCGCACACACACTCACCGCACACCCTGCTTATGTGTCTCATGACAATGCGCCGCTCCTTCCTCTTTTTGCTTATGGGGCTGTCGGCTTTGCCAAGGGGCGCTTCTATATCTGCGCAAAAAAAGTCGACGAGGATCCGCGTCAAGAATTTCGACATGTCAAAAAAAGCGTTCTTACGCAAAAGGTGCGTGAACTTATGCGTACCTATCCCGAAAACAGGCTCATGCAGCATATTATGCAGCAATGTGTCATGCGCTATGACTGTCCTGCCGCACGCAATCTTGCGCTTGGGCGACACGAAGCGCCATTGCCCACCTCTCGCGTCTGCAATGCCAGATGTGTTGGCTGTATTTCGCAACAAGAAGCAGATTCTCCCATCGTGACAACGCCTCAGTGTCGTCTTGAATTTTGTCCAAGCCCGCAAGAAATTGTGGAGGTCATGCGGCATCACGAGGCGCAAGAACTTGAAAAACCTATATATTCATTCGGACAAGGCTGTGAAGGCGAACCGCTCACAGAAGCAGCAACGCTCATTGAGGCCGTGCGTCTTTTCCGTAATGGGGGCGGGCGTGGCACTGTCAACTTAAATTCCAATGCCTCCATCCCCGACGCCATTGAAGAATTGGGGCGCGTCGGTCTTACATCATTAAGAGTGAGTCTTAATTCTGCGCGAGAAGAGGCCTACAATGCCTATTATCGCCCCAAGGGCTATACCTTTGCGCACGTGCGTCAATCTCTCTGCAAGGCCAGAGAGCAAAATGTCTTCACCTCCCTAAACCTTCTCTACTTCCCCGGCATCACAGATACAGAGGAAGAAATCGACGCTCTTTCCCATATTGTGGGCAGTACGGGCGTAAGTTTTATCCAATTGCGTAATCTTAATATTGACCCTGAAATGTACCTCGACCTTCTCAAGGATATTCCTATGGGGCCTGCCGTCGGTTTTCGTAATTTCAAAAAGCGTCTTCGCAAAATGTGTCCGTGGCTCAAATTCGGCTATTTTAATCCTTGGCTCGGTGACAAAGCAGACATACTGGCGCCAATGCCAAACGAGAATTGATCATTTCGCATTGAGAGCAAGAGGTTTGGAGAAAACTTTTTTCTTTTTTTCTTTTTCTTTTTCTTTTTATTTTTATTTTTCTTTTTATTTTTCTTTTCCTTTTTCTTTTTTTCTTGGGGGAAAACTTTTTTTAGGAAAAAAAAGTTTT
>CAYJHT010000184.1:0-5084 GCA_964369615.1 uncultured Desulfovibrionaceae bacterium | reverse complement strand
AGCAACAGAGTGCGCCATGAGATAAAACCATTGCTCAAACACACCACAATCGACGATCCCATTGTCATTACAACATTTCAAAGCATCGTAGCGTCAAGTCAGATGCTTGCCGCTGTCCACGACATAAAAACAGCGACTGATTTTATTACGCAGTCTGAAGAGACAGAACGGCAAAAAACAAATGAGAAATACATTGAAACAATTGAAAATATTAAAGAGAAGTGTCTTTCAATGCTGCTGTACTGTTTCGTGGCAAATATGGTTATTGCATTTGTTTTGAATACAGTTTTTCTATATTTTTTGAACAGGAAATAGTCCCACAGAGGGTGAGCGATACCTTAGAGTAACAAAAGACGCTCATGTTGCAAGTGAGCGTTTTTTCTATTATTTTAATAAAAGTGAGTGTTTGAGGGCGCATCCTATACCCACGAGGCCATTTTCTGATACAATTCTTGGCGTGTTGCGTACAGAAAACGCTTGTCTGTGCTCAGTCTTTCAAAGCACTCCAGCAATGACGCATGATGTATGAGAATTTCTTCCATTTGTTGCTCGCTATAGGGCGGCAAAGGAATGTCTTTGAGTGTTTCCATATTGATAGAAAGACTGTTGCCCCCACTCACTTGCCCTTTAATCCACTGTTGCACTTGCGGCATGTGCAATTGATAATGAAGCCACACGGGATTGGTGCCGTGCAAGGGGCGAATAATACACATGGCAGGCCCCGTGATACTGGCATTGCCCACCTTCGTCACAAGGCCACACTTGCCAATGGACACAGCACTGCCCCTGTAAGCAAAAATGGTATCATGCTCCTTAAGAAGATACTTTTGCTGTGTGGGCGTCATATTCACAATACACACCTTGCCAGCATTGTAATCCAGAAAATTGGAAGACGGATCAAGTTCGCTTAAAGACACTTCGCGCACACGCATAGCCCCCGTATGGACGAGGACAAAGCCTTCATCTATATCTGATGCATCCGGCTTTTTGCGTGGCATTTGACAGCGCAGCACTTCGGCGTATTGACCCAATCGCGTTTTCTGAACACGCTTGCCCACTGTCTGCTCCATGTTTTTCATGACTGCTTGCTCTTCATGGACAGCATAGAACGATGGATTGAGGCGCACTCCGTCCGTCTGCATGATGTTTTCCACAGACACCACACAGCTTTGCCCCAAAGTGCTTTGCTCTCCGTAAAGGAGTGCTAACATGGCAGAGACATCTTGCAAGTCTTCGTCTGTTTTGCCATCTGCACCGTCAGTTGTAAAAGCAGAGGACATGTAGGCCATATATATGCTTTGGCCTGCCGTCTTGTTTGAAGCGGAACCGTCCAAAAGCAGGGCAGCAGGATAGTCCCACGCACTCACCTTTGAGGTCGCGGTAGTTGCAAAACCGCGCTGACAGCACCTGTCTTTAAAAAATACAAACGCGCAGATTCCAAGGAACTCAAAGTAAGGAAGTTCCAGTTTGTATAAAAAAAACCCTTGCGAATACTCTTAAAATTACGCACACGATGCATATAATTTCTATAGAATTGCACAGCATCCGCCCCAAGCACAAGGCAATTCAGCGGAAAGAATGGCGCCTCGTGCGTATGTTGTTGTTCCAGCCATTCAATACGGGGAATTTGTGTGCGCACAAAATCAAGCAAAAAAAAGTACGCGTCATGCCCCATAAAATCCTCATGATGTGACGGCAACGTCACGCGTGTGCCCTGTTCCAAAACAGGCAAAAGCAACATGAGCGCAGGCAACATACGCCAATCCGTGAGCACAATATGCTCATCGCCCTGTAGCTCATGAAAGATAATGCTTGCGGCAAGCTGTGAAATAAAGGCTGATGGGATATTTGTTTTTTCTAGAAGGTATAAAGCCTCTTGAAATATGGCAAATAAATCCTCCTCTGCAATTGCATTCACAGACTCATAAGTATTGTGTATCATAAGCACTTTGAAAATAGGCATTTCATACACTTTATCGCAATGCGCTCTACGCCAAGACGGATTGCGAGCAGCCTGTATGAGCGCGGCATCTTCACGCCACATACGCTCGAACTCCTCATACATTTCTGCTGTTATCCCCACCTCCCCATCGTGAGGCTCAAACTCCTCCATCGTATCTCCATACATAGCCGCAAGATTTTCCGGTGAGTTTTGCAAACGCAAGTTTTCTTCATGTATTTCTTGTTCAGCACGAGTGCTTGTATCCAACCGAAACTCTTCATAGAGGCTCAGATAGAAGTAGTGGTACTCATAACACCGTGCTTCGCCATGAGGAAATTCAAGAACGCGCTTTGTTGCGCCTTGCCCTGTGGATTTAGGGCGACACACACGGCTTTTGTCGTCTCTATAAATCTTACACCACATTTTCATACCTATACCCTCCATACAAACAAGGCTCCGTGCGAACATTGCATGTCGCATCTCTCCCAAGATACCTGTACATGCATCGCGCGTCAAGAGAAAATTGATTTCCTAAAAAAAGAGACGCATCTCCACACTCTTTAACTATCTATAAATACATAATAAAAAAATTTAGATTGTGAGTACCTAGGAAGAATGCAGAAAAAACCACTTGACATAAGGAAAGTGATTGCCTTATTGTCCTCGAACAAGAAAATTACTTTTCTAAAAATACAGGAGTGCTTATGAAAAAAGAAATGCAAGAGATAGGTTTTGTTGCTCGGCGCAAAAGTACAAATAGTGAGCAAAAGCGCAGTGTGGATAAAAGCGTGTTGGACTTTGACTCCGGCAAAAGCCTTTCAATGGACAGCCTCTTTGTGCATTTGTTGGCGATGGGAACCACAGGCTCAGGCAAGACAAAAGCGGGCATGTGCCCTGTGCTTGCCAAGGTCTTGTTATATGGCTTGCGCGGACTTGTTATTGATGTGAAAGGCAATTTACGCCAACATGTGCGCGCTTTAGCCGCTGCGGCGGGGAGGAGCGATGACATCGTGGAGTTTGGCACGGCAGAGAGCGCGGTGCCATTGAATATCTTGGAAAATATGACTGAGCATCAAGTTTTCACTTTTTTTGAATCCCTGACACGGGAGAGTTTCCACGGACAAACAAACAATATGGATTTCCATGCAAAAGGTGTCGAACAGCTCTGCCTATGCGTGAAGATGCTCCGCTTGATGGCTGTGCAAGATGCAGAGTTTACGCCTACACTGACGCTGCTTTCCGAAATGTTAGACACCCCTCTGGAAGCCTCAAGGCTTTATGATATTTTCAAGGAATGCTTTTATGATGCTGCGGACAAGTCGCATAAAAAGCTCGTGAACACCATCGACAGCGATGCTTTCCATGTGCTTCATTATGGGCGATATGTGGAAGGTGCTGACAATAATACGCGTAAACCGCACAAGGGCGTACCCCGCGATCGATACCTTGAGCAAAGCAATTATGCCATTAAGAGCGCAAAGAATGCTCTGCGCCAATTTATTCAAGTTCCCGGTATTGCGAGAGGCTTTTGTACGGCGGGTTCTGGCGGCGTAGATATGGGCGCCATGTTGGAGCAAGGGAAGGTCGTACTTTTGCGCTTTGACCCGAGCACGGGTCCCGTGGGTACGCAATTGTCACGCAGGCTTATAGAATCGTACTACGAAGCCGTTTATACCTTGGGCGTAGAAAAGGCGTCGCACATGCCTTCCTTTGTGTGCATTGATGAGTTCCAAGAGGTGGCGGACTTAAGCGCGGCGCGTTTTTCCGATGCCAATTTCATTGCGCAAGCGCGTGAGTTTCGCGCGGCATTCATTGCGGCAACACAATCGGCATCTGCTCTTGTGAACCGGAGTCGCTCGGTAAGTGCCGTGGAAGCTTTTGTGAGTAATTGCAACAACAGAATCCTTTTCTATTCTGATGATATTGAGACTCAAAGTTTTGTCACGCGATATGACAATAGGGTGCGACTTGTGGACTTACAGCCCGGTGAGGCTTTTGTGACCGTATATGATAATAAAACACGAGAACATACGCAAAGCATTGAAACTCTGCAAAATGCCTACATGGAGTCAGAAGCATGCTTGCAAGAGCATAAAGAGTCTGGGAAAGACTCTGAGGCGGTTTTGCCCGTGTGTGAAGATTCACAAAGAGATTTGGGTACGCTTTTGGATGTTGCGACACAATATGCTGCCCAAAAGGCGGACGAAAAAGAGCTGACCGAAGTAAAAGAACCCCAAGAACACGTCGTGCAAGAACATACGCAAGGAGATACACCTATGAACCGAACGACAGTCAACACAGATGAAGAAAATACTTTGTCTGCGGAAGATGCTCACGCGCGTGAGACAAATGCCCATATTATCGCACGTTTTCCAGAATACTTTTCTGACGAGGGGGCATGTTTTCCCATTCCGCACGGCTGGCATGACGTGCTCATTGGCGTGTTGACGGCCTTTCAAGCGAGTAAGCTCTATTTGCAGATTGAAAACTTATCCGTACACAATGGGACATTACAGCATGAAGCCTTTCGCGGGTCGGATAATGTGTCCATCAGTCTTTTTAACACGCTTCTTGCGGTGACGCGGCACACATGTACCTTGTGTGGGGGGCATGTGTCGGTAAAAAAGAAAAAATCGACAGGCTATCATGGGAGAGGAAGCGGCACTATGCCCATTTGTTCTGAGTGCCTTGTGCGATTTCAATTGAAAAAAGTGAGGAAAGATGTAAGGGAGGCGGAAAATGCTATGACTGGGAGAGTTCATGAAGACGCGTGTCCTCATTTGCGTGAGGACGGACAAAAAGCACATGTCGTGGCGTGATGTATTTTATACATTATGAGGATAAAAAAGACGCTTAAATATTGAACTTAAGCGTCTTTTTGTGTCGCTGAGGTTGAGGTCTGAAAAAATTTTGATGCATTGCTCACTTTGAACCTTTGCTGGTGTTTTATATGTTTTCAAAACAATTTCTGCCATTTTGGTAGTAAGTTCAAGTTCGTCTTCTGACAAGGCTCTTGGTGTGGCACGTATTTCTAATTGTGTGAATGTTTCTCAATAGTGCTCATGAACAGTATTTCGTTCTGGATTGCCATTGAGAAGGCTTATTAAGAATAATTCACACAATTAGAATCACGTGCCCCACG
>CAYJHT010000183.1:0-5095 GCA_964369615.1 uncultured Desulfovibrionaceae bacterium | reverse complement strand
AAAAAGAAAAAAGAAAAAAGAAAAAAAATAAAAAAAACTTTCCCCCCAAAACCCCTTCAAAAAAACACATCTGAATAACTTGACAAGGCAGGCTAAAGCTATGAAGATACCTTTTTTCTAAAGCAGGCCACGGAGGAATACTTATGGCTCATGAACAAGACCCGAATGCCCTTGACCCAATCGCTCAATTACATACACGTACACGAACTGAGCGACTTGTGGACTTCATTTATGAAGTTGGCATGTTAAGACATACGCCTCGCTCGGGCTATCCCTTCTTGGGCACGGGCAGTGAAAATGTGGCAGAGCATTCCCATCGCGTGGCGGTTATTGGCTTTGTCCTTGCAGAAAAGATTGGGGCAGATATTGCACGCACTGTTTTTATGTGTCTTTTCCACGATGTGGCAGAAGCGCGCACAGGTGATTTTAATTATGTCAACAAGATGTATAACAAGACTGACCCGCGTCTTGCATTGGCGCATGCCACGGAAGGCACCGGCATTCAAGCGAGGCTCTTGGCATATTGTGACGAATTAGAAGAAAATGCCAGCTTGGAGGCGAAACTTGCTCACGATGCCGATCAATTGGATCTAATTTTCAATTTGAAACGTGAGCTGGAAAATGGCAATACCTTTGCGCAAAAATGGCTTGAAAGCTCCGTCAAGCGTTTGCATACTGATGTGGGCAGGGAATTTGCGCACGTCGCCATACATACGAGCAGCCATAATTGGTGGTTTAACGGTCCAGATGCCGACTGGTGGTCGCAAAAACCCGGCAAGACTCAAGAATAAATGGACATAAAAGCATGACAGCACTTAGTATTATCCCCGTAGGCAATGCGGCAGAGCTTGACAATTTCGTCTCCTTAGCGTGGAAAATATACGCCCATGCGCCCCATTGGGTACCCCCTATCAAGAAAGAGGAAAAGGCCTTACTCACACAGGGAGCGCATCCCTATTGGGAGCATGCTAAGGGGCAGCTCTTTCTTGCCGTGCGCACTGTCAACGGCGCCGCAGAAGTAGTAGGCCGTATTGCAGCTGTCATTGATGACAATTATAACAGCTATGTACATGCGCGCGCCGCACAGCTTACCGCTGTGGAAGGGCAGGAAGCCGTGCACAGTGAAAGCCTCTTTGGCGCCCATGAGTGCTGCGGCGCGTGGGGATTTTTTGAATGCGAAAATGACCGCGAAGCCGCACACGCACTCTTTAATGCCGCCGCCCAATGGCTCAAAGAACACGGGGCAACCTTCATGCGAGGGCCACTCAATCCGTCTACAAATTACACTTGCGGTATGCTTGTCAGCGGCTTTGAACTGCCTGCATCCATCATGATGCCGTGGAATCATGCCTATTATCCGGAACTTGTTGAAAGCTGGCATATGCGCAAGGAGCAAGACCTTTTTGCATACACTTTCACAAAGGAAAGCATGAATATTCCTGATTGGCTTCGCACACAACTCGACGAACAGCTCAAGGACATGCAGGAGCGTCATCAGTTCACATGGCGCACATCAAGCAAGGCGACGCTTGCAGAAGACATTGCCACGATGCTGGATATCTATAAGGAAAGTTGGGCAGATAATTGGGGTTTCACCCCCATGCCTATGGCTGAAGCACAAGGCCACATACACAGCCTCAAAAGCGTTCTTGACCCCAATTTCTTTGTGCTCTTCTTTTGCAAAGGAGAACCCGCAGGCGGCATGCTGGCTCTGCCGGATATGACAGCCATACTCAAAAAAATCAATGGCACTGTGGGTCTTACGGCGCCTTGGCATCTGTGGCGCGCTCAAGAAGACATGAAACGACACTATCGTATTATGCTCTTTGGCATACGCACACAATATCGACTCTTGGGGCTGCCTCTGTTGCTATTGCATTTTATGTTTGAACAATCCAAGAAAAACCCCATATTACAAAGTGTCGAGGGTTCATGGTCGCTGGAGGATAACACTGCCATAAACGACCTTCTTGAAGACTTCAGCGGCACACTGACAAAGCGCTATCGCATTTACAGAAGAGAGCTACATACATTATGAATATGACGCATCTACATGGGAAGAATATTGCAGTTACAGGCGCAACAGGCTTTGTCGGCGGACATACGGTGCGCTTCTTGCGTGACAGACTGGTTGGCACAGGAGCCACCATCTCTTGCCTTGTGCGTGCGCACACATCCAGAGACGCGCTGAGAGATTTTCCCTGTTATGAAGTGGATTTCCAAACAGGTCACGGCCTGCGCACTGCCCTCAAGCAGCAACACATCCTTATACATATGGCTTCCACCTTGTTCGCCTCTCGCTGGCAAGACTATATCGAAAGCAATGCCCGTATGGCTGAACATCTTGGTGCCGCTGTCGCACGAAGCAGGAGCATAAAATCCGTCCTCTTTGTCTCCTCACTTGCGGTGAGTGGCCCTTGCGCCACGTCGCCGGGCGTGCCGGATAGCTTGTATGGTCAACCTGTATCGGCCTATGGATGGTCAAAATATATATCAGAGCAAATACTTGCGCGCCATTGTGGCAAGAAACTCGTCATTTTGCGCCCGCCCATGATTTATGGCTCCAAAGACAAAGGATTACTTCCTTATTTTAAAGCGGCAAAGAGGGGGCTTGTGGTGAGTCCGGGTTTTGGACGACATTTCCCCGTGTCTATCATCCATGTTTTAGACGTGGTGCAGGCTATGGCCTGCGCCCTCAAACCTGAGGCAAGCGGCGTCTATCATTGCAACGATGGCGCAGAATACAGCATGACGCACATAGGCGCACGTATTGCACAATTACTCGGAAAAAAAGCCCTGTGCGTCAATATGCCCTTGCCCATCATGGCAGTAAGCGCAGCCTGCTCCACAGCAGCGGCGCGCGTCCTCATGGCCTTGCGAGGAAAAGCTCCCTCGTGGAATATCGACAAATATCGTGAAGCACGACAAGTTGGTTGGCTCTGCCAAGGAACTCGTATCCGCGACGAACTCGGATTTGAAGCGCTCTTCCCCCTCGACGCAGGCCTCGAAGAAAGCTTACGCGGATACAAGCACGATGGCTGGCTCTAAAAAGCTACTGAACACAAGCTACAAACGCTTAAAAAAACGCTTATATAGAAAAAACACATGAAAATTACGCTCCAAGACCTTTCTAAATCCTTTGGCGCTCGAAATATTTTTGAGAACTTTTCCCTTGATATCGACTCCGGCGTGCGCATGTGCGTGTGTGGTCCAAATGGCACAGGCAAATCCACCCTCCTACGCATGATCGCAGGTGCTGAAATTCCCGACGGCGGACGCATACTGCTCTCTCGCGGATGCCGCCTCGGCTATGTACAACAAGAACTCGACGAAGAAACCCTTCAAAAACCCTTGCTTGAATACGTCCAAGAAGCACTGCCAGATTGGAATGACTTCTGGCAGCAATGGGAAGAAGCACAAGACAAACCGGAAATACTACAGACGCTTATGACAAGGCAAGCAGAACTTGAAGCCCTGTACGGCTATAATCCAGAAAACCGCGCAAAAACTGTTCTCTCAGGTCTTGGTTTTGCGCCGCACAAATGGGGACTCACACTCCACGAACTTTCCGGCGGCTGGCGCGAACGTGCAAAGCTTGCCCGCGTCCTCACCGCAGGCGCAGATGTCCTCCTCCTCGATGAACCCACAAACCACCTCGATATAGAAGCCGTGGAATGGCTGGAAAACTTCCTCCTCGCCTTCCAAGGCGCCCTTATCTTTGTGGCGCACGACCGCATCTTCATGGATAAAGTAGGCACACATGTCCTCTATATGGGCATGTCGCGTCCCATGTTCCGCAAAGCCACCTTCACGGAATTTCTCGCCCGACAAGAAGAACTCGAACAACAACGCGCGCGCGAAGCAAAGGCAATCCAAGATGAAATCTCACGAAAAATGGCCTTTGTAGAACGATTCAGAGCAAAGGCCACAAAGGCAAGACAAGCCGGCTCGCGACAAAAAATGGCAAAAAAACTCGAAAAAGAACTCGAACACTTCCAACCAGAACAACAACGCCGCGAATTACACTTCCGCTGGCCTGAAGTCTCTCGCACAGAAAAAACCGTCTTGGGCGTCGTCGACGTTGACTTTGCCTTCCCACAAGACGGCAAACGCCTCTGGTCCCCCCTCTCCTTCAACCTCTATCGCGGTCAGCGGATCGCTATTGTAGGGCCAAATGGCTGCGGTAAATCAACACTCCTAAAAATACTCGCCGGAAAATTAGAAAAAAGCAGTGGCAATGTCACCATGGCCTCTCTCGTAAGATTGGGCTTTTTTAGCCAACACCAACTAGAAACACTGCGCGCCGAAGGCAGTGTCCTTGGAGAAATTCGCCGCCTGTCCGACCCCCGCACCACAGAAGAAGAACTCATGAGCGTTCTCGGCCTCTTCCTCCTAGGACATCAATACTTTGAGCGACGCGTAGAAACACTCTCCGGCGGTGAAAAAAGCCGCCTCATCCTCGCCTCACTCTTCCTCGCCCGCTGCAACTTCCTTATCCTCGACGAACCCACAAACCACCTCGACCTCGAAAGCCGCGAAGCCCTCATCACCGCACTCGACGCCTTCGAAGGCACCGTCCTCATGGTAGCCCACGATCGCTGGCTCCTCTCCGCAGTGGCTGAAGAGGCATGGGCACTATCAGAAACGGGCTTCACCATCTACGAAAACGGCTTCGAACAATACGACGCCGCCAGAAAACTGGCTCTACAAACCGCAAAAAATACAGACAATACCCGCAACGAACAAAACAACAACCTCATCGACAAAACACACCTTTCAAGAGACGAAGCAAAAAAAATAAAACGCCAACAAGCCGAAGAACGCCAAACACTCTACAAACAACTTAAACCACTACAAAAAAAATACACCGCACTCGAAAAAGAGCTGGAAGCACTCATGGAAGAGCAAAGCAACATCGAAGCACAACTCGCCAATCCCGACATCTACGCCGACGCAACACGCTCAAACACCCTCCTCCAACGCTTCGCAGAAATAAAAAACAGGCTCGATATCGTCATGGAAGAAATGTCACAGCTCGAAGAAGACTTGGAAGCTTTGCAAGAAAAAGAATAGGTTAATATTTTTTTTATTTTTT
>CAYJHT010000182.1:0-5172 GCA_964369615.1 uncultured Desulfovibrionaceae bacterium | reverse complement strand
TTAGTTAAACAGATGGTTTTTTTGAAAAAACAAAATAAACTTTCAGAAAAAACAAACTACTTTTAACGTGCATGTAAGAAGTATCAATGATGTGTGACTGAGGGAAAAGGCCAGAGGCGGATGCGTATGGCACCGTGATCGGCGGTGGTGAGGGTGTGTATGTGGCGTTCTTGGAGAGCATTTTTGACGCTCGTATGTGGGAAGCCGTAGCTATTGTTTTTTCCGGCGCTGATGAGTGCGGTGTGTGCTTTGACCGCGTCATAGAGGCTGGGGACGAGGCTTGAGGCGCCGCCGTGGTGTGGGATTATAAGGATATCGGCAGAAATATTTTGCTGTGAGTTAAGGAGCGTGTGTGTGCCTTTTTTTTGGATGTCACCGCAGAGGAGTACAAGGCCTTTCGTGTGCTTATCTGTGTGCTGTACGAGGCGAATGACAAGGGAGGCATTGTTGGTGCTTTGTGTTGCTGAAGCCATATGTTGCGGAGGGTGTAGTACTTCAAGTGTGTAGCGTGGCATGAATGGGGGTGTTGCTACGGGGATGTGCATGCCCGCGTGGAGCGCGTGCATGGGGGGTGCATATTTGATATTATTATATCTTTTTAGGTCTTCTTGCGACCATATTTGTCCATTTGTATAGAGATTGCTTATGTCCATGCTTTCCATAATGCCTAGGAGTCCTCGGCTGTGGTCTGCGTCGGGATGTGTGTTGATGAGGGCGTGCATATGGGGTGGGGCATTAGCTACAAGGCGTGGCACAACGAGCGCCTTGCCCACATCAAAGCGAGGGGAGAAGCCGCCGCCGCCGTCTACAAGAAATCGTTGTCCGCCGGGTAGTTGAAGATAGATACCTTGACCTTGTCCGACGTCGAGCATTTCTATTTTAACACACCAGTTTTCTGCGAAACGGAGCAAAGGGGCTATGCAAAAAAGGATTGCCGATATGATAAAAAGTCTGTGAATTGAGGGGGGCGTTGGATGTATTGGGCTTTTTTTGCGCCCGATGAGTAGTGCAAGCGCGATAAAGAGACTTGCAGAGGCAGGGAGGACTGTCCAATGGGGACGAAGGAGGGCTGCATTTGAGAAAAAGGGTTCAAGGTATTGTAAAAGGAGAAGAAGATATTCGCAAGGCAGTGCGCTTATGTGGATAAGGAGGGGGAGGAAGGGCGCGTTTGGGAGAAGGGAGGCCATGGCACAGCTCAGAGCACTTAAGGGGAGTACCCACAGGCTGAGAACTGGCAGCCAGAAAACATTGGCTATTAACCATTCGCCGTTTGGTTGGAAATAGAGTAAGAATACAGGCATCATAATTATTTGTATGGCGAGGGAAATAAGAAATATTTGTAAGGCACTACGCATGGCCTTGAGGATAGTGTATGATATCGGTGCAATATCCTTTGCAGAGGCGGGGAGTGTAGGGATGCGTCGCAGTACTGGCAGAATGAGGACGATGCTGCCGACGCATAAGACGGAGAGCTGGAAACCGATATCAAAGACGATCATGGGATTGTACACGCTTAAAAGGACGACGGTCACGATGACAATATCAGCGAGTGTGTCGTTTGGGCTGGCAGAGCAATAGAGAAAGACAGCTATGGCGAGCATGGTGCTTGCGCGGAGCAGTGATGGCGGTGCGTCGCCGATCCACACATAGAGGAGGGCAAAGCACAGGCTTGTGCATGCAACTAAGTGTCTTTTGGGGAGGGAGAGATAGAGGAATGGGAAGAATAGGTGTATAATATATACAATACATGCAGCTACAAGATAAGCAAGGGCGAGGTGCTGTCCTGATAGGGCGAGAGAGTGGACGAGGGAGGCTTCTGCCATGAGTGTCATGGTGTGCGTGTCAAGAAAGAATTTATCGCCAAAAATAAGTGCGGGGAGGAAGGCGCGTGCTTGGCGTTCGTTGGCTGAGAGTTTGGTGTGTGCGTGGAAGACGGCTTTTTCAAAGCGTTGTCGGATGCGTTCGCGTATTTTTGCCGATGTTTCTGTGATACCTGTGATGCGGACGGGATTGTTTTGCGAGTGAGGGTGAGCACGGCTCCAAAATCGCCAAAAAACGCCCTTGCTTTGCCAGTAAAATCCGTAGGATGATATGCCAAAATTACGAAAACTTTCGCTTGTATAGAGTTTTGATTGGAAATGTACAGTGTGTCCTTGTATAGGGCGTGTGGGGGGAATAGCATCGGGTGGGATTTTGGAGAAGTCCCATGTCCATATGGCTGTGCCGTTGAGGGGGTGTTCGCCTTCTTGTGTGTGGCCTATGATGTTATCGAGAAAGATTCTTAAGCGTTTATCCGGCAGGCTTTGAACCTTTGTGACAGTACCTTGCCATGTGCGTGTTGTGTGTTCTTGTGTGGATAGCCACGGTGGTGTTGGCGGGCGAGGTTTGAGTTGTGCGTGAGCTACAGCAAAACCGATTGCAAAGAGGAGGGCAGCTGTGCAGAGTGGGAGTGGGGCGCGCAGTCTTGCGTCAATTATGGGGAGGATGATGGCAATGAGGATGCAGGGTATGAGCCAGCGCGAGGCTAATATGCCTACAATCCAAAAAAGGCTCAGGCTTTGCCACAGCAGCAGGGCTTGTAGGGGCGGAGTGTATGCTTTTTTACGCCACCGGAGAGAATCTGCTGTTTTTGCGTGCATATGCCTACCTGTTGCCGTGTTCTGGGATTTTGTGTCGTTGTGGCGAGTTTTCGTGTGCTTGAAATGAGAAGAGGTCTTTTACATCGACTCGCAGAGCACGTGCGATTTTTTCGAGGGTTTCCAGTTTGCACGAGGCGATTCTGCCGTCACAGCAGCGTGCGATGGTGTCCGGCGCAATCTTCGCATGAAACTGCAAATCTTCGTAGGTGATTTTTTGCTGTTTCATAATATCTGAGAGATGACTTGTAAAGCTCACAAAAAAACCTCGTCAGTACATGTGTTATTCGATGATAGAATGCTTGGATGTAGCCTAGTGTATATAAAGTGACACTTGGCTGGAGTGAAGTTTTTTTCCCAAAAAAAGTTTTCCCCCACGAGCCTTTCAGAAAAAGCAAAAATAAACTTTTAAAAAATCAAAACACTACTCATCTTGTTTTTGTGTTTTCGTTTGGGCAGAGTCCTTGTTCTCGTGCGTTGAAGAGTCCTTCACAGTCACCGAATGCGCAGGCATTTGTGAAGTCATGGCACATGGGTGTGAATTGTTCAAGGAGTTGATGGACGGCACCGCGGGCGCGCAGCCAAGTGGGATTTTGCGGTTCGAGTGTGAGTGCGGCATCAAGGTCTATTTTTGCGAGTGCGGGTTGTTGGAGTCGTAAGTGTCCTAGACTTCGCATGTAGAGTGCGCGTCCTTTGCCGAGTGAGATGAGTTCCGAGGGGTTTTCGCTGTGCGCTTGGGGGGGGAGCGGTGAAATTTTTCGCATTTCTTGTATTTCTTGTGTTGGCGTGCTTGTATATATCATGAGAGGGAGTGCGGCGTTGAGGTGGGTGAGGGCTTCTGAGGGTCGGTCGAGTTGGAGGAGAACTTCGCCAAGGCTTGCGTCAAAGAGGGCGATTTCCGGTGCGAGTTGTGCGGCTTCTTGCAGGAGGCTTTCTGCGTGTGCGGCGTCCTTCCATGTATCCCAAAAATGCGTTAAGGCGCTGTGGTAGAGCCACAAGGCTTTGAGGAGGGTGGCTCTGTGTTCAATTTCGTGTCTCAGTTTTTGTTCATCTATGTGATAGGTATTTGCTTGGATGCCGGCGGCTATGAGGAGCAGTTTATGTGCTTGTTCTGCATTATGTTGAAATAATGTATAAAAAGCTTTTTGCCGGATGAGTAAGAGTGTGTTTGTCAACAGTTCAGGTATACGCTGGCGCATATCTTCGCGCAATTGGAGGGTGACACTGACGGAAATATCACCGAATGGGGTGGGGTAGGGCGCGTCGGGTTGAGTAGTGACGTTCTCTGTATGGAGTATGACGGTGAGCAGAATATGGAGTTTTGTGTCAAAGAGTTCCATATCGAGGGGGGCGTTTTTGAGGAGTGTGCTTCGTGCGTTTTCGACGGCATGGACGTAGGCGATGCTTTGTGCTATTATTTGTGCGCTTTGCGGCGTGATACCCTTGTTGTAGGGGAGTGTATAGGTGGCTTGTGCCTTGCTACATTCGGGTAGTAAAAGGCACAGGCAGAAAAAAAGCGTGCAAAACCCTCGAAGGATCTTTTGGAGAAAGTCAGGTTGACGCTGCGAGGGTTTTGTAGTCATTTGTCTTATTGTGTTATTTTTCCTGCGACCTTGGCTGCACCCGGTTGTACAAGGTCTTGAACGGTTTGGAGGAGGAGTTTTTCTGCGGCGCTTGTGGTTATGATGCCGACTTCACTTTGGCTTGCTGAGAGTCCTTCGTTCATGATGCGCCCTTGTGGTCCTGCGAGAGTTATTTCTACTTGCATATTTGCGCGTACTTCAGTGACTGAGGCGTCGGTGATTTCTGCCTTATGCACGATACCTGTGATAATGTAGGCAGGTGCGGCTCTGCGAGCTTGTTCGGTGCTTTCTGCGAAGGAGACTTGGAGTCCGTGACGGCTTAGGGCGTCTGCAAAGGAGCGGCTTATCCATTCATTTGCGGCGATACTGCCTGCAAAGGTGGAGCCGTCACTGCGTACACCGAGGTGCATGTAGGGGCGTTTGTCGGCAAAGAGGACGACGGCGACATTTGCCGCGCCGGGTGCTGGCAGGACACTGCTGTCCTTTGGAGGGTATGTAAGGCGCACAGTATTGCTCGGACCGCATGCTGTGCAAAGGGTGCAAAGTAGTGTAAAAGTAAACAATTTAAATAAAATACTGTGTTTCATGAAAAGTCTCCCGTTCTTATGGATCAGCATTTAAAGAGTCATGTGTTTGTGAAAGCAGTTGAGTCCGAACGCACTTACCTTCTAGATAATTTCTACAGACTACACATTTTTTGTGGAGTTGGCAAATACTTCCTGAGCGCATATTGCGGATCTCATTTTGTTTTTTGTGGGGAAGGTGTTTTTTTAAGGCATTCATAAAAACCATATTTTAAATTCCCATTAAAAAGCGCCAATTACCTAGGGGCTATTTCTAAATAAAGCGTTTTTTATGAAAGCCTTGTGGGGGGGAACTTTTTTTGGGAAAAAAAGCCTTCCCCCCACAGCTCTGCTCTCTGTATCCCTAAGGCTCGTTCCTCGCCTAAGGGC
>CAYJHT010000181.1:0-5184 GCA_964369615.1 uncultured Desulfovibrionaceae bacterium | reverse complement strand
AAGGAAGTACGTTCCCGATACGTTTGAACGCACCGTTCGCGACCTTGGGCTGAATGGCACAGGCGAGCATGATGCCGACGGCAAGGCTTGTGAAATCCAAGACGCTCGTCAACGAGTAGTATTTCACTCACTGCGGCACACATTCGCAAGCTGGCTCGCACAAAAGGGAACGCCTCTTTACACCCTCGCTCAGCTCATGGGGCACAGCGACATCAAAATGACGCAAAGATATAGCCATCTTGCACCGGATAATATGCAAGCCGCTGCCATGATGCTTCAAGGGGCGCTCATACCACAAGAGTCTGCAACGGTGCTGGAGTTCAAGAAAAGGATCAAGGCTGAATAGAGTTTGTCTGCTGTAGATACTTGCAAAATGATGCAGGCAATGCAGGGGCACACAGAGCCCCGCCTCATCGCCATAGGTGGGGTAAGGGAATTTACAAAGCTATCGCTTAATGATTCTAGCATTTTTCTGTTGCAAGGTCAGGTGCTTTTTCAACGTATTGCCAAAAGACAAGGCGCACCCGCCCTCCCTCACGAACCGTGCAGGACATGGCAGTTCGGGATATGGCGGCAGTACCTACGGCAGAGGCGGATTTGAGATAACACCGGACAGGCTATGGGATGACTTGTAAGGTCTCTAGTTAACTGCATTGTGCAGTGCCTTAGCACGGTAGGGACAGCCCTCAGAATGTCAGAGACTTACATCTTTAAGTTGCTAATCCATAGAGTATAAATGCGATAGTAAGGTTGAAAATAAAATGTAAGTCAATTACACGAAAAAAAATCATGAACTCGACCAGAAAAAACTTGACTCGCGTTTATGCCTGTGTTACCTGCTTGCTCAGAGACGAGAAAACCCTTGAATGCCTGCATGGCACTCAAGGGTCAAGTACATCTTGTGATGTTCTTTCATAGCAGAATGTAAATATCACAAAGGCTCTCCTTTTGTAAAGATGTACTGCGTCTAAAATCTTATAAAGGAGGTCAAATATGTTATATATTGACCAAGTCCATGAAGAGAAGGACTCTCAGGGACGCCCCGTAATTACACGGCTGAAGTACACAGACAATCTCTACGCTCTTGGAACGCAAGAATGCAGCAAGGCGGACATGGTCGCTTATGTGCAGAATCACCCAAACACGGTTAAAACCAAGTATCTTAGCCGTGGCGTTTGGGTGTCGGGTGAATTTGTGCATGTGGTTGAAGGTCGCTATCTACGCACCGACTCAAACGGCACTCGTGCAGATAATCTTGGCAACCTTATAAAGTACTAATTCAAAAGGCGACGAGCTACTTCATGCCTAGTGAATTTAGCCCCACTAGGCATGAAGCATGCTCCTTAGCTTATGATGGCTACCACCTTGATCGCGGATAAAAGCATGATACCAAGTATATATCTCAAAGACATTGCGCAAATTCTACTCTGCTTGCTCGATAAGAAAGCGGGCGGAGAGCATGTTACTTGGATAAGTCCCGCAAGTTTACAACAACACAATGTCATCACAAGTTTCTTCATGGATAACCTTGCCTTGAAAAAAGAATCCATGCTCATCCGTAACGAAGATATATTGATAAAAAGAGTAAATCCATCTTTTGTGAATTATATAAACGATATAAATGAAGATGTGTACGCGCACAACAACCTTTTTATTGTACGAGTACACGAAGGATTTTGCCCTAAATATGTCGCATTTATCTTGAACGAAATAATATCTAGGCATTTTGCCGAACGTAGCCGTAAAAGTGACGCGCTTATCGCCATGACATTCAAGGAGCTACAAAGCATGCCCATCCCCTTGTTGGCACTCGACGAGCAAGAACGCGTGGGCAATGCGTGGTTTTACGCTGTAGAAAAACTCAAATTGAGCAAAAAATTGGCAGAACTTGAATTTACGAAAGGTCTACTCTTACTTAAAAAATATATGCTTGGAGATGCTTAAATGACAACATTCAATGACATTAAAAACGCGCTCTGGGCAGGGGCAAACACCTTCCGCGATAATATTGATGCCGCTAATTATAAGGACTATGTACTCTCCATGCTCTTTGTAAAGTACCTGAGCGATACTTACAAAGAAAGTGTGGAAAAGCTTTCTCAAGATTACGAAGGCATCCGCTTAGAGCGGCAAATTTCACTCCTCCCCTTCACCCTCAATCAAGAATGCACCTTTGAATACTTAGAACAGCATAAAAATGCGGTGGACATTGGGGCCAAGATAAGCATCGCCCTTACAGGTATTGAGGACGCAAACCCCATTCTTGCCGGAATTTTTCGGGGCATAGACTTTAACAGCGAAGCAAATTTGGGAAAAAAAGAACAAAAAAACCCCATGTTGCGCTCGCTTATTCAAGATTTTGCCGATTTAGACTTACGCCCAAGCCACATTGCAGTGAATCAAGACGAAGTTCCGGCCGATGTCATCGGCGATGCTTATGAATATATGATAGGCGAGTTCGCCACCATGGCCGGAAAAAAAGCCGGAACATTCTTCACGCCCCAAACAGTATCGGAAATTATGGCGCAATTGGTCAATCCGCAAGAAAAGGACAGAATCTACGACCCCACATGCGGCTCCGCCTCCTTGCTTATCCGCACGGCACGCAAAGGGGGCTTTCACAATGTTTCCGTATTTGGGCAAGAGGTGAACAGCTCCGCCATCTCCATGGCTAGAATGAATATGTTTATTCATAACAAGCACGATGCCAAAATAGCTTGGGGCGATACGCTGTCCAATCCCGCACACTTGGACGGCGACGGCAACCTTCTAAAATTCGATTGCATCGTTGCAAATATGCCATTTTCTAAGGATAAATGGGCTGAAGGCTTTAATCCCGGCGGCGAAGTCTCCACAGAGGAAGATGCAACAGCCTCAAAAAGTAAAAAAGCCAAGGGCAAGAAAGTTTTCAAAATGGACGCCGCCCTTGACAGATGGCGGCGCTTTGACATAGGTGTCCCCCCTGCCAGCAAGGGGGATTGGGCTTTTTTACTGCATATGATAGCCAGCATGTCCGGCAATGGGCGAGTGGCGGCAGTGGCGCCGCACGGGGTGCTTTTTCGCAGCGGCGCGGAAGGCAAAATCCGCCAAGCCATTCTTGAAAAAAACCTCATTGACGCCGTCATCGGCCTGCCTGAAAATCTCTTCTACGGAACCTCTATTCCTGCCTGTATTTTAGTCTTTAAAAAAGGGCGCACCACCGATGACGTGCTTTTCATCGACGCATCCCAAGGCTTTGTCAAAGTTAAGGCGAAGAATGAGCTGCGCCATGAAGACATAAGCAAGATTGTGTCAACATATACGGCATTTACCAACAAAGAGAAGGCTCATATAGATAAATACAGCCATGTGGCAACTCTCGCCGAAATCAAGAACAATGATTACAACCTCAATATTCCCCGCTATGTAGACACCTTTGAAGAAGAGGCCATTATCGACATTGAAGCCTTGCACAGGGACATTGCCGCAACGGAAGCGGAACTTGCCACAGTGAAAGCACGCATGCAAGTATACTTAAAGGAGCTTGGACTATGCGAGAAATAAAGAATTACAATGCGGATATTTTTGAAAACAGCAAGCATATCAACGAATACGGGCAAGAATTTTGGTACGCTCGCGACTTGCAGCGTATTTTAGAGTACACCCAATGGCGTAACTTTGAAACCGTTATAAATAAAGCAAAAACTGCCTGCACTACCAGTAAACATTTGGTATCAGACCATTTTGCTGACGTCAGCAAAATCGTGGAGGCGGGTGTTACCAGCAAAGAAATTGATGACCTCATGCTCACTCGCTATGCCTGCTACCTCATTGTTATGAACGGCGACCCACGCAAGGAAGTTATCGCCCTTGGGCAGACCTATTTTGCCGTGAAGGCCAGACAACAAGAGCTTGTGGAAAACTATGACGAGTTGAGCGAAGACCAAAAACGCCTCGCCATTCGCCATGAGATACGCAATCACAACAAATCCCTTGCCGAAGCCGCCAAGCGTGCCGGAGTGGAAAAGCCTCTGGAGTACGCTATTTTTCAAAATTACGGCTATCAGGGCCTGTATGGCGGCATGAAGATGAAGGACATCCACGCCCACAAAGGACTCAAAAAGAGCCAGCATATCCTTGACCATATGGGCAGTACGGAGCTTGCCGCCAACCTTTTCCGCGCCACGCAAACCGATGAAAAGCTCCGCAGAGACAATATCCAAGGCAAAAAAGCAGCCAATCGAACGCACTTTGAGGTAGGCCAAACAGTGCGCAAGACCATTGAGGACTTGGGCGGCACCATGCCGGAGGATTTGCCAACGCCGAGTAAGAGTGTTAAGGAGATTGAGAAAGACGTTAAAAACACAGCATTGGAGGGGTGATTTATGTGTCAAACCATTCCCACACATCAAACGACACCAGCTGATGAGTTTATTAAAAATTTTTTGGAAACTACTCCACCATACCAAGAAGTCGAAGTGTCACAAGATGTGGCGAAGCAATTTGACTTTACTCTGCCTAAGTTAGAATTATTCTGTCAGAACTGTAAAAAAGAAAAAACATTTGCGGAATATAGATATGTAAAGAGCAATTTGCTGCGTTATACAAGTCAAGAATATTCCGTGCACAGCATATGTCATCCAGCTATTGTATCACCCACGCCATTAGCTAAAACAATGATTGTATGCCTAGAGTATCAGTGTACTCAATGTGATGAGGACTACTATTTTTTAATTTTGGTCTCTCGTAAAAAGATGCAAAAAACAGGACAATATCCGTCTTTTTCGATGTTAAATTATAAAAACATAGAGAAATATGAAAAAGAGCTTAAAAGATACTATAAAGAGTACAAACAATCATTTAACGCCTACTCACAAGGCATGGGGGTTGCCTCATTCGTATATCTGCGGCGCATTGTAGAACACTTAGTAGAGTCAAAATTTGAACAACTAGAAAACAAGCCTGATAGAACAAGATTTATTGACAAGCTCAAAGCCGTGGATGCTGTAGAACACATTATCCCAGAAGGCTTAGAGGAAGTAAAAAATGCTCTTTATACTGTGCTCAGTAAGGGAGTACATGAATACTCAGAAGAAGAATGTCTTGATATGTATGAACCGGTGAATTTTATTGTCGAACTAATTTTAGACAAGCAGCTTGCCGAAAAAGAAAGAGCTAAAAAAATCAATGATTATAAAGGTAAAG
>CAYJHT010000180.1:3581-5184 GCA_964369615.1 uncultured Desulfovibrionaceae bacterium | reverse complement strand
TTGGCGCTAGCAAAAGTTTCCCTCCCCCCGCAAAAAACCAAATTAAAATCACGCGGCCTTCCCCCCATTGCATGAAAAACTTGACGTGACATGTCACCCCTACGCGCTAAAGAAATATTTTATACAAATTGCGCCTAAAAGCATTGACAAACACAGTGTAAACATTGTACGAAGAAGCGTGCATTCTTATGCGCGAGCCATGGAGCTCCTTTTATTGAGCAAGTCGCGTCTTTTTTTATGGCGGTGCTTGTAGGTTACAGACACCCTTCTGTACACTGAGGATTTCTTCCTCGTTATGTAGCAGCATTTTCTACATACTTTATATTCCATATACACACGGCATTTTATGTCTTTTTTTTTGCGCTTGCACCCATGCTTTTTTGCGTGCTCGAAGTATGACGACTTTCACAAAGAAGGATTTTCTTCATGGCTGACATTTTGGTACAAAAGCCTGTTTCCGGAAGTACAGTTTCCCTTACTCCAGAATCTTCCGACCGCCTTGTTTTAGATTTCGATTCCACGGAAGCCACACTTTCCCGCGACGGTCAAAATCTTGTTGTCAGTTTTGACGATGGATCGTCTGTGAGTCTTACGAACTTTTATGATGTATACACCGCTGAAACCATGCCCACCTTCTTTATTCAAGGTGTAGAAGTGGACGGAGAGGCTTTCTTTGCAGCCTTAGGTGAAGAGCTCGCCCCCGCGGCAGGTCATGCAGCTCCTCAAGGCAGTGGCAGTGGTGTAGATATTATGTCTGGCTCACTTCTTGAGGGGGTTAACCGTCTTAAGGGCATGGATCAATCATATCCCAGCAAGGGCGTCGAGAACTTTTTTGCTGAAGATCCATTGCTCGCAGATACGACAAGTACGCGTGGAACAGATAACAGCGCCAGAACAGAAAACGATGACAGCGATGAAGAAACCCTACCAGACTCGCTTGAAAATACTGACCTTACTGTAAATACGACAGATATGAACAGGGGCACAGGCGGCAATAAAGGAAGCTCCACGGTCGATATAGGCATAACTATTCCCAAGCTCGACTGGCTGGGCGAAGAAAATACTGCTCTTGAAGGTATCTATGACGTCGTTGTCGATGATAAAGCCGTTGGAACCGCCACGGTCAAACCGGATGGCAGCATCACCATAGTTCTCGATGAAAGTGTCGATAATAATAGTGATAGCAGCGGCGGTGACAACGAAACGGACACGCCAGACACGGTCACGGTGACTGTCACCATCGTTGACGAACTTGGCAATAGCCGTGATATCACTCTTGATATCGCTCTTCCCGATATAAACCACGGTGATTCCTCCAATATCACACCAGATATTATGCCAGATATCACGCCAGGCAGCGAATCAGACACAATACCCACAGACGATACCCCCAAAATCAAATACTTCACAAATCTTGACGACACTACTGATGGCATCACCGAAGGCAGCTCCGTTACAGGCTCCCTTGATGTCGACTTTGGCACAGACGGCAAAGCCGAAGACAATGCCCTGAGCGTCAAGGATGCTGTCTTTGAAGAAGGCAAGGGCTGGCTTGTAGACGGCGGCTATGTGAACTTTGACGGTAATGGTGCATACACATTTA
>CAYJHT010000180.1:0-3481 GCA_964369615.1 uncultured Desulfovibrionaceae bacterium | reverse complement strand
ATATCAATTTCGGCGCAGACGGTCAGGCCACAACCCATGCTTTTAGTGTCGAAAATGCGACCTTTGAAGAAGGCAAGGGTTGGCTTGTAGACGGCGGCTATGTGAACTTTGACGGTAATGGTGCATACACATTTACGGCAAGCGCTGACAATACGCTTCCAAACTCTTCCTTTACCATCGTCGCCACCGACGCCGACGGCGACAGCGTCGAGCAAGACGTCACTGTCACCATTGACCAAGCAGGCGCCCCCACACTGACGACGGACTTTGAAGTCGGCGAAGCCGGCCTTACGCCGGACGCAGACAGCAACGAAGACGGCTCTACCACAGGCGCAAGCGTCACCGTCAGCAAGAACGATTGGCTTGGCGACAAAAACACCGCGCCGGAAGGCACCTATGATGTCACCGTCGGCACTGTCGTCGTAGGTACTGCGACTGTCGGCAAGGACGGCAGCATCACTGTCACTCTCACGGACACTGTCGACCACGGCAGTGACAGCAGTGTTACGGGCAAAGTCACCGTCGCTATCGTTGACGAGCTTGGCAACAGTCACGACGTCACCCTCGATGTGACCGTGAAGGACGCAGCGCCTGTCGTGGACAGTTTCACCGACCTTGAAAGCGTCACTGAAGGCGCTTCCGTCACGGGTTCCTTTGATATCAATTTCGGCGCAGACGGTCAGGCCACAACCCATGCTTTTAGTGTCGAAAACTCTACCTATGTAACAGGTAAGGGCTGGGCAGTGGACGGCGGCTATGTGAACATTTACACAAATAACAGATATTACTTTACAGCAAATCCGGACGCCCCCGAAGGTGCAGAGTCCACATTCACCCTTGTGGCCACCGACGCCGACGGCGATACTGTCAAGCAAGAAGTATCTGTTACCATAACACAATCTGCGGCACCTGTTCTCACTGACACCGAGGTGACCGTGAGCGAAGCAGGCTTGCAACACGGCACTGGTTCAGACGATATAGGCGCCAGCATACGAGTAGACAAGGCCGACTGGCTTGGAAAAGATAATTCTGCCCCAGAGGGCACTTATGATGTAAAAGTTGGCGATGTCGTCGTGGGTACAGCCACTGTCAACAGAGATGGCAGCCTCGCCATAAACCTGACAGAAAGCGCACAACACGGCACTCAAGGCAGCACAACAAGCGCATCTCTCGCAACACAAGTCACCGTCACTGTCTTCGACAAAAATGGCAACAGTCACGATGTGACGCTCGATGTCAATATCCAAGACGATGCGCCGGAAGCCAGCAAAAACATTTCCACCACAACGGAATCCGACGTTGCAGTCACACTCGTGCGTATAGACTTTGGCGCCGATGACGGTGACGGAAAAAGTATTACCTTTGATGATGGCAGCACCTTTACCTTCGAAAACGGAACGTGGACAGGCTCTGAGGGCGGTACGGTCAGCTTCAGCGAACCGGACGCTTTTGGGAATGTTCTGACGACCTTCACAGGAGCTGACGGAACGCAGCTGAGCAATTATGCCGACCCAAGCAGCACAAACCCTAACCCCGTTTGGATTGCCAAGGTGCCGAATGTGCCTGAAAATGGCAGCAAAACAGAAAGTTTTACGCTCAAAGATGCCGATGGCGACACTACAAGTTTTAACATTACAGCAACGCAAAGCCCCGATGATGGCTCAAGTAACATTGTAGGGCTTGACGGCACAGCCGCACAGCTTACCCCCGGTCAAGACTACAATATCGCCTTTATCCTCGATGCCTCCGGTTCCATGTATCATGATACCTATAATGATATAAAAGGAACTGTGAAAGAAGGGGAAGGTGGGAATATTGTACAGGCGAATGATGAACTCAGCCGCTTCGGACAATCACTGGAAACTATTTATGATTTCATCGAGAACACACTCTTTCCCCACGGTACCAGCGAACTTGGCGGTAATGTCAATATGTTGCTGACGACCTTCTGGGGCTATTCACAGGGAGTGGGGCACACGAATGTCAATGATCCAAATGATGGTTTTGATGTTATACTGACTTTCAACGCAGGTCTCAGTGAAGTTGACTTAAAAGCAGATATACTCGATCAGCTCATAGCGCTCTATGATAGCCAAGTCAGAGGTGATACCGACGGTTCAAGCCTTGATGGTAACGACACAGGTTTCCACTGGGGAACATGCTATGGCAAAGGCTTTAATTCAGCCGCAGACTGGTTTAACAGTTTGAGCGATGGCGGGACTAATGAAGTGTTCTTCTTGTCTGACGGTGTCCCTTCAACAACCGAACAAGGCCGAAATGAAGCCTTTTTAGCGCTAGAACAATCCATAGGACTCAAGGATGAGCATGGGAATGCCATTGAAGGTTCAGACGCTAAAATTCACGCCATCGGCATAGGTTCAGGCGTGAATAAGGCAACACTTGATGTGTTTGATTCTGACGGCGACGCTACCGTCGTCACCGACTCTAACATCAAAGATATGTTCAAACCCACAACAGGCGAAACAAGTACCACCACTCTCTCCTCCAGCATAGGCATTACCGCTGCGGGCGATGACGTCGTCCTCGGCGGCATAAGCGCAGACGTGCTCAAAGCCGCCTTGGAAAACTTGATAGGCTACGAAGTAAGCGACAAAATGCTCATCGAATATATGCAAAATCATCCGGAATGGATCTTAGCTCAAGACATTGCCAGTACCCAAGTCGATGACCCCGACCTCCTCCTCACCGCCGCCGGTGATGACCTAGTATACGGGCAAGGCGGCGATGATATGCTCATGGGCGATGGTGACGCCACACAACTTGAAGCCTTCGCCCAAGCACTTGGCATGACCGCAGAACAAAGCCAAAACTATGACGTAGACGCCCTCAATAATTCCGGAGATACTGGACAAAACCTTGTAATTGACTTACACAACGCCGCCCAAAGCACCAGCATTGAAGCACTCATTGAAGCCGCCGCCGCCATGGAAAACGAGACAGACGGCAATGACAGTCTCTATGGCGGCACAGGTGATGATATCCTCTTCGGCCTCGGCGGTGATGACTACTTAGACGGCGGCTCCGGCAGCGATATTCTGCTCGGTGGCAGCGGCAGCGATGTTATCCGTATCGATGTGGATGATGTCCTCGTGGACGGCGGCACAGATGCCGACGACAATGATCTAGATGTGCTCCTCATAGGCAATGTCAGCCTTGACGCGGTCAAAGAAAAAATGGACAGTGGCGTCATCGACAATATGGAAGTCGTCATCGCCGGAGAGGTCAGCGGTACCACAACAGAAGAAGTGCTACAAAATACCGGTGCACAAGATGCTGACGGCAACTGGCTTGTAAATCAAGCAGAAAGCTCATGGACAAGCTCAGGAGACGCGCAACGCATAGGCAATAGAGATTTCATGGAATTTACCAATGAAGCAGATAATATCACTATCTTGATAGAAACAACAAAACTCGAATCAGGAGCCTTTTAACACTTCCTCTTGTTTTTTTGAAAGGCTTG
>CAYJHT010000179.1:0-5185 GCA_964369615.1 uncultured Desulfovibrionaceae bacterium | reverse complement strand
ATGCGCGTACTCGTGGACGCAGGAATCAGCGTTTATATTGATAAAGCCCACGCCATCGCCCATAATAAAGTCATCATTATAGATCAAAAACATGTCATCACAGGCAGCTATAATTTCAGCCACGCCGCAGAAAAGCGCAATGCCGAAAATATTGTCATCATCAACGGGGTCGAACTGGCACAGAAATATTTGCGGAACTTTGATACCCACTTGCAGCATAGTCTCATCATACAGTGACACATGGAGACAAAGATTACTGCAACAAGAAAGGCCTTCTATCTATAATTAAAAGGAAAAATCTGTGCCCTATGCTCTTTAACACTCTGCATAGTGCGTGCGAACGTCGCACATGAAAGGATGCTGGCAAAATGCGCATTATGAAGCTCGTTCACCATGTCATCCTGAATGCGCGCCCATAAAATATCGGCATGGGGCGGTGCTTTGTGCATATGCCACAGCTCGCACAAGGGCAGGAGCATCATCGCCCTTGTTGTGGGATAACAAATGGTTTCGGCAATTTGCATACTGATTTTGAAGGCCTGTTCCGCGAGCGCCTTCTCATCGTGTGTCGCAAAGATACGCCCTACATTGTATGCCACCAATTGCCAAGGGTGCTTTGCTTCATGCGCGTCCATGATGTGCTGCAATGCCGAATAAAACTCAAGAAAGGCGGCATCGTCCAAGAAGGAAGAAGGAGGCATTTGTGCCATATAGCGCAGCATGACGTGTAATATATAGGGTGTTTTCTCAAAGTCACGAAGTCTTTGCGCCACATCGTGCCAGTCAGAACACTCGCTCAGTTCCCAGAAAAGCGCTGTGGCTTCAGTGCCACATGGCGCCGCGTCTTGATGTACAAAAAATTCATAACAGCGCGTTTGCACAGCGTCCTTGATACTGATTTCGCCTCTCGCCCGTCGGGATTTTTTAAAATTCTCCAGCGCAGCGGCCTTATCCCGCCTATACGCCGCATGCTGACCGCATATGCCAAAATAATTGACAAGCGCTTTGTAAGGCGTTTCGTCATTTTCTACATCGTTCCAATAGGATTCAATCTTATTTTGTATGCCCCTGTCCACTTTTTCAGTAATATCAAACTCAAAGTTGAAGAGATTGTGCTCCATGCCAACGACAAGGGAAAGGGCTTTGATATATTCTTCATAGCGGTGGGTGCCGTGGAATTGCCTATGCAGCGTGTTGACGCGCTCCCATATGGCACGCGCAGTTTTGACATCACCTGCATGATTACAGTGTCGCATATGCCGCATGGAAATATGCCACAGCGCTTCGGGATTCATGTCTTGTACGTTGCAAAGCACATCCCACGGATAGCAAAGGCAGACAATGCGCGTGACTACCCTGTCCTTTTCGCGGTCTGCGTGTGTACTTGGCAACCATTTTGACAAAACAGTAGAGAGGCTCGTCAGTGCTTTCTCTGAGTACCACGCATTGTGAGGAGCGACAGCCAATGACGCTGCGCAAATCTCCTGCTGCATGTACGTCAGGCTTTGTACGTCATACGTTGTCAAATTCGCCAAAAAGCGCTGAGGTTCTTGAATGTCGTGTAGTATTGCTCTGACTTCCGCCATGTTCTCGGCGTCACAGAGTAAGAGCGCGTCATGAATAGTGTGTGCTGCAAAGGTGGTGCGCCTGTTTTCGCAGTTATTGGCGGCTGGTATGATGAGAGGCGTCTTTTTGCACAAAGCCGCTTTGCGGTCAATATTGCCCACTTCCCCTATGTCACCATGACGCGACAAGGCGCCGGTGGCATACACAGGGACATTTCGCCCCGCTTGCGCCGCACAAAAAGCCAGAAAAAGAGGCAGCCCACCCGACGAGCCACTCACAGACGTGCCACCACATGTAGCATCCTCGTAAATCTGAAAACAGAGAAAATGCGCCGCATCTGTCTTCCCATGCTCCGCGGCAAGGCCTCGCGCCCGCTCATATGCCGTCTTGCTGTCTTCTGACGCAAAGAGCGCGGGAGTGCTTTGATGTAGAGGTGCAACACTCCAACCACAAAGCATGTGGACGAGCCTGTCGGTATCGTTTCCGGTACACGGCACAGAACACAAGACCCATCGACAAGCACGCCATGCTTCCAGCTCAGGTATGTATGGCGTCAAAATTTGCCAGACAGCCTCGTGCTCTACACCACGTCCCACTTCTACACTGTTGGATAAGAGCGCAGAGGCCGCAAAAAGCCGTGCCAATGGCGCCACAGTCTGCCCACCGGCATAAGTCAAACACATGTCCATAAAGTGCGCCGTCTCTTCTGTCAGGGGCAAGGCTGTGGGATACCATTGGCTCATTTCCAATCTGAGACGCTCATGATAAGTATGCTTCTTGCTCTGTGCTTGCCGTGCAAGACGCGCCAAATCCCAAGACATGCTACGCCTCCGTGGTGATAAGCAATGTTATTTCGGAATCCTTATGGAGAGCGTTTTCACCGAATTGTATATAGCATTCAGCATCGTCCATATCCACACGTCCGTTTATAATGCTTTCTTCATGCTCTGCAAGAGCTATCATGTGGACAATGGGCTTGTGGATGCCCTCGGGCATGGAGAGACGCACATAGCCCGTTTTTATATCGCACGCAAGGATGTTCGCGTGGCTCAATTGAAGCCCTGCGGCACTTTGAATACGCACTTCCACGCGCTCGCCCGCCGAAGCGGCTTGCAAGACGGGGGCAGGGACGGCAAAGAAGTCTTTCACCGCCTTTAATACATCTGCACATGCCTGCCGCCAGTCCCACGCACGCGCCTTGTCTGTCACAAGACAATGGATACGCGCTTGTATGAGTTCAGCCACTTCTCGTTCTCCGCGCAAGAACTCCGCCGACCATATGTCGTGAATATGCGTGTGATGTGCTTCACCATACGCTTTTTCTACTTGCTCCATGTCCTCTGCGCTCAGTGTCACAATACGCCGCGCAAGGAGCGACACAGGCACATTGAGAGTATTCCATGTTTCGGCGAAAACGCCATAAGGCAAGGGGACATGTTTCTGGGCGCAGTCTTGAAAGGCGAGCGCAGAGGAGAGCATTGCGACGTGTGCGCTTTTTTGTACGACGTCAAGCACAAGCACTTGTGGTGCAAGAATGTATTGATAGACGTCGTCCCAGCCTTCGAGGGCGGAGGAGAGGCTACATATGTCACCCTTTTGCACGCAGGTGAGGGGGGGATGCTCCTGTGTTCCCGTATGAGTTTCAAAGTCCTCGGCGCTGACTCCTGCGGCCTCTATTTCTGTGAGGCGGAGCTGACACATGGGGCATGCGACCACATGGACGTTTACGTCGTGCGTGCCTTGGCATAAGAGAGCTAGTGGCGGGCAGAAGCGTTGTACGTAGTGCGCACGCCATGCGGCCTCGCGTTCTTTGTTGCGCGCTTCTTCTTCCGGTGTGCGTTCGGTTTGAGGGGCAATGCGCCCGTCCTGTGCCAATATAGTTTGAAAAAAATGTGTGTTGTTCATGACTGTGTCCTTTTTTCAATGCGTGCTTGCGCTGTTATGAAGTATTACGGAGGCAACGTGCTTCGTTTCAAAGTACATCTGCACAAGGCTGTGTTTTACTGTCATCGGCACAAAGTGGTGCGAAGCGCGGGCACCTTTGCGGAAGTATATCTTCGCGACAGGGCGCCTCAAAGGCATGAATAAAAGCAAGGAGTTGCTCTTTGTCATAGGCATGGCAGTCCGGATGCAAGCCCGCTTTGAGTAAAAAGGTACGCATTTTTTTCGGTATTGTCTTCGTTTGTGTCTCCGTCTTAGGCTTGTCATTATTGCATATTTTGTCAATTCTCGTGGGACTTTCAATATGGCATACAGACATGATGCAGAGTGTTGCGGCGTATTTGTCATGCATTTTGAGAAATTGACGTGCCAATGCGTCCGTATTGACAGAAGATTTGAAAAGTATTCTTTCCATATGTTCTGTTGTTCCCATGTTTGCACTGGAAGTGATATAAGTGGGGTCTATATTCATGACTTCGGACAAGTTCGAATCTTCTAAATCTGTTTTTCGATGCTTTGCGTGCTTTCCAAAGAGCGTGGCCTTATGGATGTTTGCACAATATGCTTCTATATAGGCATCGAGTGTGCGTATGGATATAAGTGGTGACGCTTTGTGTTGTGCTTTATATGCGGGATGCTCATAAATGAAACGCCAAAGCACTTCGCAGAGCTTTTTGATTGCTTTCTTCGCCGTGATTTTTTTTTGGAAAATATCGTTGAAATCGACGCTTGCACCATGTGTATAGTTAAGGGTGACATCGTCTATATATGGGGAATTGTCGGAATAGTAAAATGAAAAGGCTCCATGCTTAGGTGTTTTGGAGCGTTTTGAGAGGGAATCTCCGGCTTGATAATAAATGTGCATGTCGGCGGCGTTTTTCTCTGTGCTCAGTTCGTGTATATTCTCACGGAGTATGCGAAATGTTTGACTTCTGGAGAGTTCTTTTTTTGCGGCGGTAATTTTTGTTTGAAATATTTTTCGCAATTCTAGGTTTTCTTGCCATGCTCCTTGCTGCAACAGCACTTGTACTGTGTCATCGCGGCACAATTTTTTGAACACTTCATAATAGAGCGTTGCGGGATGCGCTTTGTCTTCGAGTGTGCTTTTATCACGTTCAAATTCTCTGAGGCTTTTTTTGTAGGATTGAAAAGAGATGACATAGACTGTCACTGCTGCAGTGGGGATGTGTGTTCCATCAAGTAATTCAAAGTAATGTTTCTTCTCCATTATAAGCCTCGCAAAAAAGAATTATCATGAATGTCTGAGGTGTCATGATAATGCTTTTTTGCATCAATGTCGAGTTTTATCTCAGAGGCATAAAGAGAGACATAAAAAAGGCGTGCAGTATGAAGTATAGTGCGTGCGAGGGCGTCCGTGCGAAAATGGTGTGGCATACAAGCCCCAGCGCTGAGGAACACCCTTGCGGGCAATTTGCCGTTGAACTACCTGAAGAGGAGGATGTGGTAGGTCACAACCCCCAGCGCTGAGGAACACCCTTGCGGGGGAATTAGTTGGACAGCTTCTAGTCCGAGGAAATATCGTCACAACCCCCAGCGCTGAGGAACACCCTTGCGGGCAATAGATTGGATGGTCGATGTCATGTCAGATAAATACGTCACAACCCCCAGCGCTGAGGAACACCCTTGCGGGGGTGATCCTATTTCTGGTGGTTACACC
>CAYJHT010000178.1:0-5214 GCA_964369615.1 uncultured Desulfovibrionaceae bacterium | reverse complement strand
CAAAGGTGCCAAGTTCGCCGTACATGGTGTGGACGGCATTGTAGAAATTGGAATGGGCAAAGATTTTGCGCATTCTTTTTGATACCAACATGAGCCAATCACGCACGGAACTGTGCGCGGCAAGGTCGGCATCTTCTAAGGAAAGCTGAAACCACGGGCGTGCAGGACTTGTCATGCCACCTTGTAATCCTGCTGCCAGCGTACGCATGGCGAGAATACCTGTGGAGTCAACAAGTTTGTCATTGAGCATGGGCATGGTGCGCCATGTGTCTGAATGCTTTGCCACGTCCCTATAGCGGGTGGGCAAAAAATGATCTGCAAGGTCTCGCCACGCAGGTTCATAGCTTTGTCGCGCTTCTTGTAAACGAGAAAAGCGCTGTGAAAGGCTTGTGAGTAAGGCGCCTTGCATGTGTGCGCTCTCTTCCATCATATGCCTCCCCTTGTTTGCTGGCTCTTATTGACCAAGCAGTGATTTTTGCTTGCCTGAGCCGGATGCGCTCAAGGGGCTTGTCAGAATACTGCCTTGTAGACCCGCTGCCTTTGCCGCTTTATCTTTTTGTGCCTGTCGTGCTGCCGTTGCCGCTTCGGTGACAGGCTTTGCAGTCTGTACCTTGGGCGTGTCCGGTGCTTCATAGACAGGTGTGGGCGGGGGCACATACGTTGCGCCACCACCACCTCCGCCGCCAAATCCCATAGAAACCTCCTTTGCTAAATGTACTGCGCAGGAAATATCCTCACGCATTGCAAAAGGGCGATTCCCTCTCGCGCAGGAGCACAATGACAAAAAAGCGCTGCCACGTAAGACTGAAGCATTTCAGACACATTGCAACACAATTTCAACACATTAGATAAGATTTAAAGAGAAAATACATACAAATTTCATAAAGAAACTGTTGTATCAGTAGAACTGGCGAGAAAGCCATTGTAAAAGGTAATACACACAGAGCCTCACGTATTATACAGCGTATAAATAGCTTTGATACAGAGGCGTAAAAATGTACTACAAGCGAAAAATGAGAGATAGGTATTTTAAATGGAAGTATTACAGAAAAAATCCATGCATTTTAATATGCACACAGGAAAAAAAACTTTACTGCATTGCGCGACTGTCTTGTAAAGGCTAAAAGATTTTTTGAAAGACACTTGGGGGAAAGCTTTTTTTCTTCTTGGGGGGAAACTTTTTTTTAGGAAAAAAAAAGCTTTCCCCCCAAGAAAAAAACTTAAAAAAATAAAAAAAGCTTTCCCCCTAAAACCCTTTCAAAAAAATAGTTAATTATTCTTCACCGTTGGCGGCGTAGATACGTGCGACGTCGTCTACTTCTGCCGGGGAGCCGATGAAGAGAGGCGTTCTTGAGTGAAGCTCATCGGGTTTTATGTCGAGGATACGCTTTGTTCCGGTTGTGGCTTTTCCGCCGGCTTGTTCAGCGAGGAAGGCGAGTGGTGAGGCTTCGCACATGAGTCGGAGTTTTCCGTTTGGTTTTTTGATATCTCGTGGGTACATGTAGATTCCACCGTTGAGGAGAGTTCTGTGGAAGTCTGCAACGAGCGAGCCGACGTATCTGGCAGTATATTTTGTTCCGTGGTCACTGTTTGGATTTTTGAAGTGTTCGACGCATTGTTTTGAGGCGTCGCTCCAGTGGTGCCAGTAACCTTCATTGACGGAGTAGATATTTCCGCGTTGGGGCATGGTGATATTGTGATGAGAAAGGAGAAATTCGCCGACGCCCGGGTCAAGTGTGAATGCGTGAACGCCGTCGCCTGTGCTGAGTACAAGCATGGTTGAGGGGCCGTAGAGGAAGTATCCTGCGGCAACTTGTTTGTATCCGGGTTGGAGTATTTCGTCTATGTCTACTTCGCCCGTATTTCCTTGCTCTCTTCTTAGGATGGAGAATATGGTTCCGACATTTATGTTCACATCAATATTACTGGAACCGTCGAGTGGGTCAAAAATGAGAATATAGTCACCGCGTGGAAATTCTTTTGGGATACGTAGTATATCAGCATTTTCTTCTGAGCCCATAGCGCAGAGAGCGCCGCAACGTTCCATGCGATATGTGAGCACCATATTTGCTTTATCGTCGAGTTTTTGTACGTGTTCGCCTTGGACATTCACTTCACCTGTACCACCGAGCACATCAAGCAAGCCTGCTTTATTGACTTGTCTTGAGATGATTTTGCCCGACAGGATGAGATCGTAGAGAAGTCCTGTGAATTGTCCTGTGGCGTGTGGACTTTGTTTTTGATGAATTAAGAGATGCTCTGTGATGGTAACTTCTGGCATAATTCCCCCCATGTGGAATCAAGGGGTAGGAGCGTGCATGTGTGCAGTTTCCTACCCCTTGTATTTTTGAGATGTTTTTATTGGATTATTTTATATATTGCCTTATCCGATATTATTGAGGGCCGAATGGGCTAGGTCTTGAGTACGTTTGTTCATTCACTACCGGAGTTTCGGCTGGAGTTTCAGTTGGCTCTTCGACCGGAGTTTCGGTTGGTGTTTCAGCCGGAGTCGCCTCTTCTTGTGTTGTTTCTCCGTCTGATTTTTCAGGAGCAGGATGTATTGGCGAAGGCGTGCGTACAGTTGTCGCAGGTTCTGCCGGTGCTCTGTGTATTGGTGAAGGCATAACGATCGGCGCAGAGCGTGAGGGCTGTGGCACTTCTATGGGAGGTATATCCATAACGACGGGTTGTCTTCGTACTTGTTGCCGTGGTGCTGGTGCGGGTGAAAGGACGATAACTTCCGGTTCAGGGAATGTTTCTTCGACGACAGCGGGCGTTTCTGGTTGCGCTGTTTCTGCTTGTTGCGCAGTCTCATTTTGTGCACTTTCGGTTGGTGCTTTAAGTATGAAGGGATCGGAAGCTACAAAAGCGGAGCTGAATGTGGGGCCTGCGAGGCTGTTTTCTGTTTCCGTGAAGGAGCCTTGCATGGCGACGGCAAAGATGATTGGCTGGTTTGCAAGGTAACGCAGTTTCCAATAGAACTTTCCATTGGGATTGCTAACGGTTCCACTGCTTTCTTGGAAGGTGACATTATGCCATTCAACACCGGCCATAGGCGTTGAGGCGAAGTCATATTTTCCTGACCATAGAACGGCTTGTGGTGAGAATATGACAATATTTTCAGGTTCTGCGGCGAATTTGAGTAGTGCACGCATGTCAAAGTAGACGGAGACGACACCGAGAAAGACGTGAGCGTCATAGAGAGGCGCGGCTAAGAATACTTCAGGTCCCATGGGTGTATCTTGTACATTTGCCCGCAGTGCGCGGAAATTTTGCTGTGTATCTTCGAGGAGCAATGGGGTAAAATCGAGTGGTTTCATGGGGGTGCCGGGTGCTTGCCCGATGATAACGCCATCTTCTCTTATGCCTGAGAAGCCATCAATCCATGGGAACATGGCGAAGAGTCTTTGTATCCATTGTTGTGTGGGGAGTTTATCGGCATTATTCATGACCTTTTCAAGTTTTGTGAGTTGGTCATCGATGCCCAGCATATTTTTTGCGAGGGATTGTTCATAGGCGTTTAAGTCGCCGGTGTCATCGTAATCAATGGAGGCTGGTACGCTGACATTGGAATACCAAAAACTTTTCGTCCCTTGCCATGCGTCTTTGATGGTTTGGTTGGAGCTACAGCCGACACATGCAATGCTGAAGCACAGAAGTACAATAAAGCAAATAAAGTTGCGTTTGTGCATAATTTCCTCTGAGTTTTTTAAGGCAAGATGAGTGCCTTGTCATGACCAGTTTTTTATGGTTAATTTTTTTGATAGGTCTGTGTGTAGGAGGGGAATTTTTTTTGTAAAAAACTCCGAACACACAGACCTTGTAAAAATATACCCCAATTAACTTGCACGATTTTCAAGGCGTTCTGCCAATGTTTCCAACACTGAAAGCACGCGATCTTTTCCGGGAAATGAGCTTTGCTCGTTTTGTGCGGGGATTTTTTCTTGTGGTTCCCCTACGAGTGCATTAAGAGTTGTGATGCGGTGTTGCAGGTCGCGTTCTTCTTCCGGTGAGGAGGCTGCGTTTACGAGTTCGTTATAAATTTCAAGTGCGCCTTGGTAGTCACTTTGCTCGGCGAGGACTTCAGCCATAGAGCGAGTGCGCAGTGAGAAGCGTTCTTCGTGTTCGTCTTCTTCGGCAAGTGCAGGTACTGCTTGTGCTTCGGCAGGAACCTTATCGGTGATGAGATTGTCTGCTGTTGGAGCAAGAGTTTCCTTGGATGTATTGTTTTCTTTTATATTTTCTACTGGTTCTTCTTTTTGTTTGCTTATCGGTGTAATTTTTGGCGTAAGCTTGAGTGTAATTTTTGGTGTTGATTTAGTATTGAGCTTTGGTGTGGCAGTGGGTATTTGTTCGCTGACAGTGTTTTCTGTGTATGCTTCTTGAGCGATGCCTGCGAAATTTTCGTCTAGCCTGTGACCTTTATAGCTATTGTCATTCTCAGGAGCAGCGCTGAGCTGGCTGTTAAGAGGGTCACTTTCTTGGGCATACAGTTTTTGACTTTGTTCTTGCCCCGTGTTGTCAGGCGCGAGGGGTGCAGGCGCGAGGGGTGCAGGCGTCATTTCGCTTATCGCTTCATTTTCTGTATTTTGGAAACTTGGAGCGGGTTCGATATACGCAGGGTTTTCTTCCTGCTGTGTCACTATGAGTGGTGTTTTCGCATCTTGCTCTTGGGCATATTCTTCTTCGTGATGCGCAGGTTTTGCAGGGACTATTTTTTGTGCGACAGTGTGTGGCGCTGCGCTGAGCGCTTCTAATCCTTTAGAAAAAATATCCGAGACAGATATATTTTGATTTTGGAAGAGCATTGCCAAGAAGTTAAGAGCAAGGCTTGTGTCGCTGTCGTCATTTTTTGTAGCAGCGCTCCACGCTTTCCAGAAGCCTGCATATCTCGACAGAGCGGGCATAAGGAGTTCGAGCTGAGCATCGAGCAAGGCTTTGACGTCTGGTTGTCCTGCGTATTTGAAGAGGATTTCCACGAGAAACAAGCGTGCTTCAATGTATTCTGGATGTCTTCTGAGGCCTCGTTGCAGAGTTACAACAGCTTGAGAGACATCTTGGTTATCTGCGAGGAGTTGAGCCAAGGGGAAGAAAACCTTTGAACCTGGATCAAGTTCAAGAACCTCTTGGTACCAATCAATTTTTTCCTGAGTCATGCTCTGCTCCAGACTTTGTTGTTGGCAAGGAATCTGTAAAAAGATAGAGTATTTCATT
>CAYJHT010000177.1:0-5258 GCA_964369615.1 uncultured Desulfovibrionaceae bacterium | reverse complement strand
CCCAAGAAAAAACTTAAAAAAATAAAAAATAAAAAACTTAAAAAAATAAAAAAATAAAAAAAGTTTCCCCCTATTCTAAAGAAATCTCAAACGTGCGGAGTAGCCGCGTCCGCCACGGATGACATAGAATTGTACTTGACCTGCCATGCGTAATTGTCGAAAGGCGTCTAGGAAGTCATGGAGGGATTGGATGCGGACATTGCCGACACCGCCTATTATATCGCCTCGTTGCAGCATTGCAGCGGGGCCTTGTTTGTCTGTGGATATGACGAGGAGCTTGTTGTTTTGTTCTTGGACTTGAAAGCCCCAGCGAGTTTCGCAGATTTTGCGTGCGACGGCGTCGTCGAATATCATGGGAGTGACGGACAGGGTGAGGCTTTGTGCTTTACGAATGAGTTTTACATCTACGGCATTGCCTGAAGGTGTATTGCGTAAAAATTGCAGGTATTCTTGTCGGTCGCGGATTTTTGTATTGTCCATAAGGAGAATGACGTCGCCGCTGTGTATGCCTGCAATCGCGGCGGGGCTGTTGGGGTAGACGTGCGAGACGAGGACGCCTCGTGCTTCATCGAGGTTGAGTGCCATGGCGATGGCTTGTTCTACATCTTGCCCTGCGATGCCTAACCAGAGTGGGGATACCTTTCCTTTGCCGATGAGATCGTTCATGACCCTGAGGGCTTTGTCGATGGGTATGGCGAAGCCGATGCCTTCAGCGCGCGCGTCAATGGCTGTATTTATGCCAACGAGTTCGCCGAGGATATTGAGCAATGGGCCGCCGCTATTGCCGGGATTGATGGCAGCGTCTGTTTGTATAAGTCCTGTGAAGAGGCCTTGTTCACCGCGGATGGTTCGTTCTGTGGCGGATATGACGCCTGTGGTGACAGTGTGCGCAAAGCCGAAGGGATTGCCGATGGCGATGACTGTTTCGCCGGGGAGCAGGTCATTTTGCGTGCGGATGCGTACAGTTGGCAATTGGTTTGCGCCTTGTAACTGGAGCACAGCCACGTCAAAGTCTGGTTCTGAGCCAAGGACGGTGGCTTCAAATTCGCGTCCATCAAGGAGATTGACTTGTACTCTGTCGCCGCCTGCGACGACGTGTGCATTTGTCAGAACAAGGCCTTGGTTTCCATCAACAATGATGCCGGAGCCGAGGCTTGTGCGTGTGCGTTGTCGTCCTTGAGGGAAGTTGGGCATGCCGGGGAAGAGTTGTCCGAAGAAGAGTTCGTGAAGTGGGTGGAGCTGTCTTTGTCGTATTTCTTGTGTGCTTGTGATGTTGACAACAGCGGAGCTAGCTTCTTTGACTGCACGCACAACGGGGGTCATGCGCAAAGAGTCATTGTCTTGAGCGAGGGCAAGAGGGTTTAGTGTGAGGAGGCAGAGTGCGCACGTAAGTACGGTGTAAAAAAAGGAGCAAATTTTTTTGTAGTTCATTGGCATGTCACAGTTCTCCTGTGTAGGCCACCTCTCAATTGCGATATTATTCAGAGTTTTTTTCTTGTTTTTTTACTGTAGAGAAGTCGAGCATGGTGGCACGTTTTTGTTCTTTTTGTTTTTTTTCAGCGTGCAGGGCTGGTCTTTCGAGTGTGAAGCCTGCTGTTTCAAGCGCGGCGCTATGTGGTTTAAGTTGTGTCGCCCACTGATAGTTAAAGAGTTGATTTTTCCAGCGTTTTGCTTGAATTAAAGAAAAGATAAGTGCAGCCTCTTCCCAGCGCTTAGTGGGTTCGAAGCGTTGTACTTTTTCAGCATAGACATCCCACAAAGCCATGAGAGATGCCTCATCTACTGCATCTAATTGACGCGCAATTTTCAAGAGAAGTTGTTCCATAAGTGCTCTTTTTCTTTATTTCGATAAATGTCATACTGCGTGCCGTCGCAGCGTGTCAGAGAGCTATACACGAAAGCTTTGTCATGAGCAATATGCAATTTTCCGAAATATCAAGAAAAAAGGAAGCTCTTTTTGTGAGCTTCCTTTGTGTACTTATTGTGTGTTTTTATTTTGGTTTTCCGACAAATTGCAGCATCATAACAGTATAGTTTGTGGGCAGGTATGGCGCCATGATTTCTTGTACTTCTTTTGAGCCTGTGACTTTTACGACATTAGCAAGGCCTGCGGATGCGCAGTACAGTCCTACATTTTGGTACATGGAGCCTACATGAAACTTGCCATATTCTGTATTTTCAGCAGCGAGTGCGAGGACAAAGGAGCCTTGTACGACACTGCTCATGTCTTGTTCTAGGATTCGATGGACAAAGTTATTTTCTGCATTATAAATCCAGATGCCGCCGTCCATGATGACATAGACAGCCACATTTTGTTTATTCCTACCTGTTGGGATGGTGCGTTTGCCATTTTCGCGATTGATTCCCCATGCAGACCAAAGAATATTTGAGATATCTTGATGACTTAGGGATTCATCGCTCATGGAGCGTTCAGTGTGTCTTTTTGCGAGTGCTTCCATGAGTGGCATGCCACCGCTTTTTTGTGGTTCGGGTAATTCAAGTCTTTGTGCGTGGGCATTATCTGTAAAAAATGGCGCGCATACAAAGCTTAAGCAGCACAAAAGTGCGAGTGAAATGTTTTTTAGCATTTTCTTATCCTTTGTTTTGAAATAGTATCAGGCCTCTTCGCGTGCATTTGAGCAAAAGATGATGCAGAGGTCAAGCAACAATTCAAATTGATTTTTTGTGGGGACACGTCATTATAATTTATTTTTTTTGAAGGAGGTTTGGGGGGAAACTTTTTTTCCTAAAAAAAGTTTCCCCCAAGTGCTTTTCAAAAAAAACGAAATTAAAATGATGTGAGCCTGAAGATACTTGCCTTCTTTTTCTCACGAGGGTATATCTTGGGTATGGAAAAAATTATTACATGTTCACATTGTGGCGGTGGTGTGCGTATGCATGCCAATCCTGCACCGACGACGGATGTTGTCATTTATGAAGAATCTCGAGGGGTTGTGCTTATTGAGAGACGCAATGAGCCGCACGGTTTTGCTTTGCCCGGCGGTTTTGTAGATGAAGGGGAAAGCGTTGAAAGTGCCGCTGTGCGCGAAATGTTTGAAGAGACTGGCCTACATGTCACCTTAACAGGACTTTTAGGTGTATATTCGCATCCACAACGTGACCCTCGTTCTCATACTTTGAGTGTTGTTTTTGTGGGACGTGCGACAAATCCGCACGCGCTGTGCGCAGGAGACGATGCCGCCAAAGCCGACTTTTATTCTCTTGATGCTTTGCCACCACTGGTTTTTGACCACGCAAAAGTGCTGGCAGATTTCCAAGAATATATTAATAACAAACGATATCTTGCCAATATACAGGTGTAACTTATGAGCTATGCAAGCCTTGCAGAATGTGTTGCCGATTTAGAAAAGCACGGGCGCCTTGTGCGTATTGATACGCCGCTCGACGCCCACCAAGAGATTGCGGCCATTCAACGCCGCGCATTTTTGCACAAGGCGCCTGCCTTGCTTTTCACACGTGTGAAAAATTGTGCCTTTCCCATGCTGGCGAATCTGTTTGGAACGCGTGAGCGCATCCATTTTCTTTTTCGCCATACACTGCCCGCCTTGGAATTTCTTTTTAAGGTCAAGGCAGACCCGCGAAAAATCTTGCGTGCGCCTTGGAAAGCGCTCTCTCTGCCACGTGTTTTGTATCATGCCTTACAGCGAAAGCTCCTTTGTACAAACCGTGCAAACACAGTCTTTGCTTGTCAAGCACGCATTGAAGATTTGCCGCAGCTTGTTTCGTGGCCGCAAGACGGCGGCGCCTTTGTCACACTTCCTCTTGTTTATAGTGAACACCCGCATGCTCCGAGCGCCTTTTCGTCAAACCTTGGCATGTATCGCGTCCAGCTCAGCGGCAATGACTATGCCCTCAATAAGGAAGTGGGGCTTCATTATCAAATGCATCGCGGAATTGCAGAACATCATATGGCGGCCTTGCAGGAAGGCAAACCTTTAGAAGTGCACATTTTCGTCGGTGGTGCGCCCGCTATGACGCTTGCGGCTGTTATGCCCTTGCCGGACAATATGTCGGAATTACTCTTTGCCGGCGCTCTTGGCGGACGCCGTATTGTCATGTCTGTACCGCCGCATGCAAATGCGGCGCAAGGCGCCTTGCCTGCGTGGGAAGGGGCGGACTTTTGTATTTGTGGCACACTTATGCCTCAGTGCAAGCCCGAAGGGCCTTTCGGTGATCATTTGGGCTATTACAGTCTAACTCATGACTTTCCCGCACTCAAAGTAGAACAAGTCTATCACCGAAAAGATGCCATTTGGCCCTTCACCTCAGTCGGCAGACCGCCGCAAGAAGACACCATGTTTGGTGAATTTATTCATGAATTAACAGGTCCTTTAGTGCCACAAGTCTTCCGCGGCGTCCATGAAGTGCATGCAGTTGACGCGGCAGGTGTGCACCCCCTCCTACTTGCCATAGGCAGTGAGCGCTACACACCCTTTGCGCAAGAACGTCGTCCGCAAGAGCTTTTGACATGCGCATGCAATGTCCTAGGAACGACACAAACCGCCCTTGCAAAATATTGCTTCATGGCAGCGCGTGAAGATGATAAAGAATTGACAACGCATGATATTGCACATTACTTTAAACACATGCTCGAAAGGACGCATTTTCAGCGCGACTTGCACTTTTTGACAAAAGCCACCATAGATACGCTTGATTACTCAGGTTCTGCCTTAAATGAAGGCTCAAAACTTATTTGGACAGCTGCAGGCAAGCCATGCCGCACCCTCGGTCTCGAACTGCCCTCACACATTCCTCTGCCGCACGATTTTTCCGAAGCCTGCTTCTTTGCACCGGGCATCCTCCTTCTCAAAGGTCCACCCGATACGCGCACGCACGAACAAAGAGGCAACACAGACGCACGTCTTGAAAAACTCGCTCTCGCTTTACAAGATTTTGCACAACGCGAGCACTTCCCCCTCGTCGTCGTTGTGGACGATGTGGCTTTTACGCGCGATTCATGGAATAACTTTTTGTGGGTAACATTCACACGCTCAGACCCCGCCACAGATATTTACGGCGCCTTTGCCACCGTACGCAGCAAGCATTGGGCATGCGAAGCACCTCTCATCATTGACGCACGACTCAAAGCTTTTCAAGCGCCCCCCCTCGAAGAAGACCCAAGTGTTGTACGCCGCATCGAAGCACTCGGAAAACGAGGTGGCCCTCTGCACGGATATATATAATGGGAATTATTTTTTTATTTTTTTAGTTTTTTAGTTTTTTAGTTTTTTAGTTTT
>CAYJHT010000176.1:0-5268 GCA_964369615.1 uncultured Desulfovibrionaceae bacterium | reverse complement strand
TGTACACTCTCTGACAGCAATCGTGAAATTTCAAACTGTCTCAAGAGTCTTTGGCGAGCACTACTGAGAATGGTTCACACAATTAGAATGCCGTGACCCCCACCACAGCATTCTAATTGTGTTTTTTTGAAAGGAGTTTGGGAAAACTTTTTTTATTTTTTTTCTTGGGGGACGTGTGCCCTTCAAAAAAACCATCTGTTTAACTAAATAGTTGGCGCTTTTTAATGGGAAAGTTGAAATATGTTTTTTATGAATGTCTTAAAAAATCACTCAGAAGCAAGTCCTAAGAGTGCCCCTCAAAAAGAATGCGAGCGGTGGCGACAGTATGCCATGTGTCTGTACGGCGTCCGTTTTCAGTGATCTGTCGTATCTCAAGACGGGCAGCACACATGCAGTGCGTCGCACGCCAGCCATAAGCCGTGACAGATAAACGCCCCTCGCGTGTCATGCCCTCAGTGCACACAATGTCCGCACTGCCTGTGGCAAAAACAGTGTCCCCTGTACTATGGACGCTCAACCACGGATATAAGAGACGGGCGCCTTGCGTGAGGTATTCTAGGAGTATATCCTCTGTAACGCGCTCATACTCGCGGATGCGGGCGTCGCCAAAGAAGGAAAAGTGACACAGAGCTTGCAAATGCGGATTTGGTCGCAAAATAAGTGTCTGCGGATATATACGCGGAAAAGTCTCCGGATTTTCAATGAATGGCGTATGAGTGCCCCGTGACACTGCATCTATAGCCGTGCCTTGGTGAAAAGAAACGCATGTTGGCGTAGATTCCGGCGGATATGACAACCAGTAACGCGCGCTCGTCGGCATGCCAAAGCATTCGTGCGCTAAAGCAAAGGCGAAAACTTGAGGATGCAAAAAAACTGCCTTGTCAGATACATGCACCATATGTACGTCATGCCAGTTATGGGCAAGAAAACCCTGCTCAAAGCTCAGTGCGCGAAGAGCAGGCCAAAAAGGCGATGTGTCTTGCAGTCCTGAACACGACGATAAGGCCAAAACAGAACGCACACTTTTTACACAAGTTAACATCCGGAGCACTGCCTCAGCATACATGGGAGCAGAAGCAGGCGCTGCACCGATATGGGACTGCATCGTAGGCACGAGCATCACCGCATCCACCCGCTCCCAGCACGAGAGAAGGTCGTCAGTAAAGGCGCTGATAAAGTCACAAGCGGCAGACGAGGCGTCTTGCACGGCATCAAGGTTTTGTGCAAGTACGCTCTCACGCGTGATACACGCCCCCATGCGCGTCACAAAATCGCGCACTTCAGCATCAAGATTGTATTCTTCTGCGCAGATAATAGCCATATCACAAGCCTGCATCGCGCACGTGCGCACGCAGGCCTCAAGAAAGCTTGCATCCTGTGCATATATAATGACGGTATCCTTTGGACGCACAAGCCCCTGTGTGTAAGTGGTGGTGAGCGGTTCATTCCACGGGCACGGCTCAAGACGCACGCTTTGCATGTGGGCGCGCGCAATGTGGACAATGTGTGGCTGTGCCACCATATCGCTTAAGAGCAGACGACGTACACAGGCCGTAAGTACCTCATGTGACATGTGGGCGTCGTGAGTAAGAATCTTGCTCCTCATAATGGAGTCGCTGTTTTTGTTGGTATTGTTGCCGTCCAGCTCTCCTAAGTAGGCGCGAAGCGACGCAAAGAGCGGCGAGGAAGATAGATATGTTCCCGGTGCTTGCCCTGCTGCACTCACTTGATGAGTCTGTGGGGCGTGGTGGGCGATACAAAGATGCGCACGCGGACTATGAGCAAAGGCCGTCACAAGGCGTAAGGCCAATTCTATGTCGCGAAGACTGTCATGCTTGGGGGCGGGGCTGTCTTGTGTTGCGTCTGCGCATTTTTCAGCTGTTGTGCCTGCCCCGACCGCGGCGTCTGTCGTCGCTGTACTCTTAATAGATTTTTGCCTTTCCTCGCTGGTAAATACAAGCAGTGCCGGATGAAAACCTTGGCTCATAAACATGAAGGCATTGTGACTGTCTTCCACAAAGCGCACACGTTCTGCGCCGCCTATAGGCAGGAGGATATCTTTCCATATCTGGGCGTGGGCGCCAGTGCCTACGATGAGCGCCGGCAAGAGAGTGTTGTCGGCATAGGTTACAGGTTCGGCAGCAGGCATGGAAAAGGTGTGCATGACGGGACGGGCACGCACAATATTGTGACTGTGGGTGGGCGCGGCGGTCTCGTTTACGGCGACTTCATTTGTACGTGTGCTGTCTATATTGACGCCATCATTGTTTGCAATGTCTTTGTGTGCATTGTCCTTATCTTTAAGGCGGAGTTGGGAGACAACGTTGGCAAGGTCGCCCACGGTGCTCACTTCGATAAGGTCCTCGAATTGTAAGTCGATATCGAATGCTTTTTCCAGTTTATACATGATGCTTGGGAAACGGCTGGAGCGTAGAGAGAGTTCGAGGCGCAAGTCCATATCGGGTCGCAAGTCCTTTTCGGCAAAGCCTGTGGCTTCTGCCAGTATGGGAAGTATATCTTGGACATATGGCGGGATATGGGGCGTGTTATTTGTCTGCTCTGCTATATTTTCCTTATGTGCGTTATCATCTTCGGTTTTGATATCAGCGTGTACGGTGTATAGGCCACGTGTGCCTATATGTCCGAGGCTGTAGAGTTGTGCGACGGCGGCGCGCATGGCTTCGACTTCTTTATTCTTGGCACTTGTGGCAATGCACAGCGCATCGGGTTGGATTTCTTGGGTGAGTCCGCTGATGGTATTGGCAGGCCCAAGCTCAATAAAGTGTCGCACGTGTTCTTTTTCCCACATGTAGCGCACGCAATCGACCCAACGCACGGCATTTTCGTCGAGGTCTGCGATAGAGTTGCAGATGCCCTCATGTTCGTGTGGGTATGGCAGGCCTGTGGCATTGCTGAGCATGGGGATGTAGGGTGGTGTTGAAGGTATTTCCAAGAGTCCACCCACGACGGTGTCGCGGATGACACGCATGCTTTTGTGGTGAAAGGCCATGTCTACGTTGAGGGTGATGGCGGCGACTTTTTTCTTACGCAGACTGCGTCGTGCTTCTACGATGACTTCTTTGGGGCCGCTCAAAATATATTGACTTGGTGAATTATAGTTTGAAACTGCAAGTTCTGGAAATGCTTCTAGAACACCTTGGATATTATCATGAAAATTGTAGACAGCCATCATGCCTGTGTCGTGGGTATAGTTCTTACGCAGGTCATCGAGGACGATGGCGTGTCTATCAAAGATTTCGAAGGATTTTGCGGGGGAATAGACGCGAGCGAGGCAGAGTGCGACGAGTTCGCCAAGGCTGTGGCCTGACAGGACGTTTGGCTCAAATCCCAGTGATTCTAAGTATTTGTACTGTGCGTATTCTATAAGGAAAATATATGGTTGTTGCCAGCGGGTATCGGAGATGATATCGTTATTGGTTTCGTCCATGAGTGCGAGGATATCCCAATCGGCGGCGGCGGCGATGGTATCCATGGCATCGCGTGCGGCGGGGAAGGTATCGTAGAGTGCGCGTCCCATGTGCATCCAAACGCTTCCTTGCCCGCAGCATGTGACGGCAACGCGAGGCTTATTTTCTTTTTCTTGTGCGAGCCATACGCCGTGTACGTTGAGTGCGCGTAGGGTATCGGCGTCGGGATTTTGTGGCAGGTGGGTGAGTTGTGCCCGCCAGTTTGGGCTTGTTGCTCCGAGTCGCCATTGTGAGCCTTGGTGTATAAGTTGTACGAGGCGCACGCCATTTTCGACGTATTCTTGCTGCTTGTTTTCTAGGATAGGATTATGAGGCATGGAATGCTTCCTCTTTTTTCTTTATGGGAGTGCTGCGAGGTGACGATGCAGATTTATGTTTTGCCGACAATAGATATTGAGAGCGGTGAATGCAAGCGGTTTGGCGTCATGAGTTTTTTTTGTTGTCATCGTCTCTTCTGTGTATTTTAGCGTGAATGGGGTATTAGGGCAAGAGAGTTTTTGCGATGCTTTGTGCTATGCGTTCGTGTGCCATGGCGCTTGGGTGGCCGTCGAGTGGTATTTGAGTGTTATTGTTTGGCCATTCGGGTAGAGCATTGTATAGATTCACAATTTGAAAGCCTTTGTCTTTGTAATAATTTTCTTTATCGCTGAGTTCTGGCGAGAGGAGGAGTGTGAAGGTTGCGTGGAATTTTTCTTGTGCTGTGTCGCGCATTTTTTGCAGGATGGCGGTTTGTAGATTCCATACGTCATCGTATTTCCAGAGTATTTTTTTTATGAAGAAGCGTTGCATGAAGTCGCTTTTCTTTACGGATTCCCAGAGTTTTGTGAGTAGTGGGAGCTTACTATGGAAGTTTCCGTCGCGAATGGCTTGTCCGTTTTGGAGGATGTAGCGCGGGCCGTAGTTATCCCATTCTACGAGTCCTGCGGAGCGCCATGGGTGTCCTTCGTAGCTTAAAAAGTAGACATGGATATTTTCATATTTTTCTTTGAGATAGTCTAGGCGTGAGCTTTCTAGGAGTGCGAGGGCTTGGTGTGAGCCGTAGCCACCGATGCCGAAGTTATAGACTTGGTATTCTTTGCCTAGGAGTTCTGCGGTTTTGTATGCATATGTTTCTGTGTCGTTGACGCCGACGCCTTCTGTGAATGAGCATCCTAGGAAGACGACTGCATTTTTTGCTTCGGGGTGTGTGGGGGTTATGCGGTAGCCTTTGTCGTTGATTGTGACGGTGACATCGTAGACTATGGTATTGCCGGAGATTTTTTTCGTTTGTATGCTTTGTTCTTTTGCTTCATAGGCAAAGCCGAGGAGGGGGTCACGGACGGAGGGATTTTTTGCTTGTTCGTTGTAGAGTCTCACGGAGTTTATGGAGGTATTGGGGCTATAGAAGCGGAAAAAGATTTCGCCTGCAAAGAGTGCGAAGCAGCATGATGCGCTTATGATGAGGGTATTTTGGAGGAGAGAGATTTTTGAATTTGCCGCCCATATAAATTGTATGCAAGCGAGTAATAAGATCATCCATGCGAATGGTCTGGATAAAATGTAGGGCATGATGGCGAGTGTGGCGAGGCAGCAGGTGAGGGCGGCGAGACTGAGTAAAATTTCAAATTTCTTATTTTGTGCGAGCATCTTTCTTTCCAAAATATTGTATTGATTTTTTTGGGGGGGTATTTTTTACGAAAGTTTCTTGACGGTTTAGACCGGAGTATGCGTTACAAAATCACTATTTCCTTCAAAAAATGTGTACATGCTGTTTTGTCGTGTTAAACAGGTGGTTTTTTTG
>CAYJHT010000175.1:0-5277 GCA_964369615.1 uncultured Desulfovibrionaceae bacterium | reverse complement strand
CCCTCTATGTTGGACGCCGTAAAGACGCTCTTGAACACATCACAGCCGCCTACGAAAACGGCTACTCCCCCTTCTCCACAGGCTGTCATGTCATCATCGCCGACGGACTCAAAGGCACAGATGACGTGGAAATACCTCTCACGGGCACAACGTATTGTGAAAGCGCTCGCATAGGACGCGCCGTCATGGATGCAGATATTGTCATTTCCTTAAGCCACTTCAAAGGCCATGAAATGACAGGCTTTGGCGGTGCTATTAAAAATATCGGCATGGGCTGTGGCAGCCGCGCAGGCAAGATGCACATGCACTGCGACGGCAAGCCCTCCACAAATGACAAATGTCGCGGCTGCGGCGTCTGCATTGAATACTGCGCCCATGAGGCCATAAGCTATGACGAAAACAAAAAAGCCCACATCAACCATGACAACTGCGTCGGCTGCGGACGATGTATGGGCGTTTGCAACTTCGATGCCATCGACCCCGTCTGGGACGCAGACCCTAACTCCCTTAACGGACGTATGGCTGAATACAGCCTCGCCGTACTCAAAGACAGACCGCATTTCCATATCAGTATCGTCAATCAAGTCTCCCCCTACTGCGACTGTCACGCAGAAAATGACGCCGCCGTTGTACCAGATATAGGCATGTTCGCAAGCTTTGACCCTGTCGCCCTTGACAAAGCCTGCATCGACGCCGTCAATGCCGCACCCGCCATAGGCTCCAGTATCATGAAGGATTGCGGCTGCCCCCACGGACATCTCGGCGACCATTTCAAGGCCATACACCCCACCACAGACTGGCGCAGTCAGATTTCTCACGCAGAAAAAATAGGCCTCGGCAATGGCGATTATGAATTGATTACCGTCAAATAATTGCCTACCTGCTTTGACTCAAAGACTTTTTTAGGGGAGGGAAGCTTTTTTTGAGAAAAAAGCTTCCCTCCCCTCGCAAAACAATCAAATGAGCACAACCATGAACTCATAAGGATTACGCATGAGCAACGACTCTACTCTCCTCATCCTGTGCCCCATGGCAGAAGAACACGCCGTCCTGCGCGGCCTCATAGAAGATCTAGGCTACAACCCCAACGAAGTGGCACAGCTCGCCAAGGAACGAAAGCTCTTTATTCACGAGACAGGCATGGGCGCCATAAATATCTTGCATGCCATCTACAATCATCCGTATTTTTTCGAGAAAACCAATATACATGTCCTCCTCACAGGCTTTGCAGGCGCACTCTCCCCGCAACTCCATAAGGGCGATGCGTGCCACGTCGCACAGCTGACCCACTTCTCCTTCATCGACTTCCAAGGCGCAGGCGATTTTGAATTAATCCCCCCACCCGCCCCCGAACCAGAGGGTTTTCGGCCCCCCTACCCCACACCTGCCCCCTATCATGAGAATTTGCTCGCCCCTTACGACGAACACACAAAACTCAAACTGCCCCACATACGCCTCACCCCTACCTCCGGCAATGCCGACGAACACCACAGCCTCATTTCCGTACCAGCCCTCCTCCAAGGACGCGCGACAAAGGAATATTTATACGGTAAAGGCGTTGATATCGTCGATATGGAAGCCTTCGCCCTCGCCTCAGCCCTACACCACAAAGCGCACGACAAGACGAACACAGCAACACAAAAAAACATACATCTAGATATCATCAAGGTCATCACTGACTGCCCCGAAGAAGCCTTCGACTTTGCAAAGCTTGACGAATACAAAGACTTCTTGCGAAAATGTGCCCCCGTCAAAGCCTTGTTACAAGAAAAATTCTCGCATTTTTAAAGAGAATCGATCGCGAAAAAAAAGCCTTCAATAGAAAAAAAGTCCTTTAATATAAGATTATTAGAAATCATAAGCAAGTTTTTTTTCCTTGACATTTCAGAAAAGATATATATGCTCTTCAGCTGTGGTTTTTTGAAAAAAAGCTTGTTCTGCACCATTGCGAAAAACACGTGCTTGTATAACCTAAAAAGATTTTGAAAAAACGTGGGAAAAAACTTGTTAATAAATCCACAAAAACTTTTCAAAAACACCTTTTAAACAAAACATCGCATATGGTCGAAGAACCCGCTCAAAGGAAAGCACTAAAACAACGATATCAGTGCTTGCACAAAGACAGCCCACAAGGCAAAGGTTTCAAGGAGTAACAACGAATGCATTTCACCCTCAACACACGAACAATTCTAAGCTGCACGGCTATGCTTTTATACTTGCTGTCCGTACCACAAACAGCACTCAGCAAAGAAAAAACACACGCGCTCACAGGCAAAGCCTCATGGTACGGTGACTACTTCCACGGAAGACTCACCGCAAGCGGCGCCGTCTACGATATGTTCCGACCCACCGCCGCACACAAAACACTGCCCTTCGGCACCGTCGTCGAAGTCAAAGATACAAGCACACAACTCACCACCGTCGTCTGCATAACCGATCGCGGACCCTATATCCGAGGACGCATCATTGACCTCTCACGACTTGCAGGCTTAGAAATGGACCTCGGCACACGCGGCGTTACACCCGTCACCGTGCGCATCGTCAGCGACACAAAAGGAACACTACTCAATGACAAAGAAGCCTTCTTTGTACGCATCCCCCCCGAAAAAGGCAGCACCACAAAGCAACACATAGGCCCCTACGCTAACTTCGCAGACGCCTGTGTTATACACGAAATTATGCGCACAAAACATCCTAAAGCCACCATCGTCATTGACAAACGCACGCAAACACATGCGCCAAAAGAACAAAGCCTGCAAAGCAGTCTATAACTACTATTATAATCACATATAGGGGGAAGCTTTCAAAAAAAGCCTTCCCCTATATGCTTTTTCACTCCTTCCCAAAACATACAACTTTCAACTCAAGGGAGCGTACGCACAATGTCACTCACCATGCCTCCAACCTTGCCTCATCCCATCATCACAGCAAATACAGAAGTAGTGCTCAAAAAACGCTACTATCGCGTAGATCCAGACACAGGCCACACAGAAGACGCACGTGACCTCTTTTGGCGCGTCGCCTCCGCTATGGCCGCTGAAGAGAAAAAATATAAAAATTCCACAGTTAAAGCCGAAGACTTGGCATGTGATTTTTATGACATGATGACGCACTGGAAGTTCCTACCCAACTCCCCCACCCTCATGAATGCAGGCACAGATCTTGGGCAATTGTCAGCGTGCTTTGTCCTGCCCGTAGGCGACTCCATCGAAGAAATCTTCGATGCCGTAAAATACGCCGCCATGATCCATAAATCCGGCGGCGGAACAGGTTTCTCCTTCACACGCCTACGCCCACAACAAAGCCGCGTAGGCTCCACTGGCGGCGTAGCCTCAGGACCCGTCTCCTTCCTACGCATCTTCAATACAGCTACGGAACAAATCAAACAAGGCGGCACCAGACGCGGCGCCAATATGGGCATCCTACGCGTCGATCACCCAGATATCATAGAATTTATCCGCGCTAAAGAAAAAGAAGGAGACTTCAATAACTTCAACCTCTCCATCGGACTGACAGAAGCATTCATGCACGCCGTCGAACGAAACGAAGACTACCCACTTATCTCACCACACAATGGCGCAGAACACGGACGCAAAAACGCACGCGAAGTCTTCGACCTCCTCGTCAACAAAGCATGGGCTTCCGGAGACCCAGGTATCGTCTTCCTCGATCGCATAAACAGAGATAACCCCACACCAGACCAAGGCGAAATAGAATCCACAAACCCCTGCGGAGAACAACCCCTCCTCCCCTATGAAGCCTGCAATCTTGGCTCCATAAACCTCTCAAAATTTGTGGACGGTGGTAGCACAAATCCCGCCAGCCAAACAAAAACCACCAAAAATCCAAAGTCTTATGACCAACGCATCGACTGGAAAGAACTTGCACGCGTCATACACCTCTCTGTACGCTTCCTCGACAATGTCATCGACGCCTCCCGCTTCCCACTCGACCGCATCGCCGAATGCGTCAAACGCAACCGCAAAATAGGCCTCGGCGTCATGGGCTTTGCCGACATGCTCTTCCAACTTGGCATCGCCTACGACTCACCAGAAGGCATCGCACTAGGTGAACGCATCATGGCCTTTGTCAACGACGAAGGCCACAATGCCTCCGCGCAACTCGCCAAAGAACGAGGCGCCTTCCCCGCCTACGAAAGCTCTATCTTCGCCAAACGCCAACAAGGCCCCTATCGCAACGCAACTGTCACAACCATCGCGCCCACAGGAACACTCTCCATCATCGCAGGCTGCTCATCCGGCGTAGAACCACTCTTCGCTCTGTGCTTCACACGAAATATCCTAGACGGCGCAAAACTCGTAGAAGTCAACCCACACTTTGAAAAAGCACTCACTCTCGCCGGCCTCTACAGCCCCGAACTCATGGAAAGTGTCGTAGAAAAAGGCTCCATACTACACATGGACTACCTGCCAGAATCCATGCGACATGTCTTTGTCACCGCCATGGATATCGCTCCCCAATGGCACCTCAAAATGCAAGCCGCCTTCCAAAGAAATACAGACAATGCCGTCTCTAAAACCGTCAACTTGCCAAACTCCGCAACAATACAAGATATCTATGATATTTACTGGATGGCATTCCAAGAAGGCTGCAAAGGCGTCACCGTCTACCGCGACGGCTGCAAAGCTATCCAAGTACTCGCCACAGGCGAAGGACAAAAAAAGCAAGACGCTCACACAACACCCGCCACACCCTCCGCCGACGCAGGCACCGTACGAAAACGCCCCGACGTCGTCCAAGGCTTCACACACAAAGTACAAACAGGCCTAGGCTTTATGTACCTCACCGTCAACGAACTCGACGGAAAACCCTTCGAAGTCTTCGCCACCATCGGAAAATCCGGCCGCTCCATCACCGCAAAAGCAGAAGCCATCGGACGCCTCGTCTCCCTTGCCCTACGCTCCGGCGTCGGTGTGCGTGAAATTGTCAGTCAAATTAAAGGTATCGGCGGCGAACACCCAGTCTTCCGCGGCAAAGGACTCCTCCTCTCTATCCCCGACGCCATAGCATGGGTACTTGAAAAACGATACCTCAACGGCGCCGCAGTCGTAGACAAAAATATGCACCTCGAAAAACAAACTTGCCCAGATTGCGGCGAAGTCCTCGTCTTCCAAGAAGGCTGCCATATCTGCCAAGCATGCAGTTTCACCAAATGCGGCGGCTAGTAGTTTGGATTTTCTGAAAGTTTAATTTGAGGTTTTCTGAAAAGCTTGGGGGGGGAAACTTTTTTTGGGAAAAAAAAGTTTCCCCCCACAC